>NZ_JBUOIV010000079.1:0-17486 GCF_055467485.1 Desulfosarcina sp.
CTGATTCAATTGTTTTTCATCTATTTTGTCCTGGGACCGGTGCTGGGCATCAGCCGCATGACCTCGGCCGTTCTCGCCCTGAGCCTGTTCGAAGGCGCGTATGCTTCGGAAATCTTTCGAGCCGGCATTGTCTCGATCGGGCGCGGACAGTGGGAGGCGGCCTACAGCCTCGGGTTGAGCAACTTCGACACCTATTATTGTGTGGTCCTGCCCCAGGCCATTCGACGTATTTTGCCGCCGCTTACGAGCCAGGCCATTTCCCTGATCAAGGACTCAGCCCTGGTCAGCACCATCGCCATTTACGATTTGACCATGCAGGCCCAGGCCGTGATTGCGGAGACCTTTCTGACATTTGAGCTATGGTTCACCGTGGCAGGCATGTATCTGGCGGTCACCGTAACCCTGTCTTTCGTTGTCCATTGGATGGAGCACCGTTTCAAGGTGGTCACCTGAACCGGTGCCATGGAGATACCGCATGTCGAGCAAGGATAAAGACGGCTTTATCATTGTCGTGGAAAATATCAGCAAGACCTTCCCCAACGGTGTCAAAGCCGTGGTCGATTTTACGACCCGGATCAAACGCGGTGAAGTGGTGGTGGTGATCGGTCCGTCGGGCTCGGGCAAGTCAACCTTTCTGCGCTGTCTCAACGGACTGGAGGAAATCGACAGCGGCACAATTGTGATCGACGGGATTCCCCTGGACGACAACAAGAAAAACCGGCTGGAAATCCGCAAAGAGGTTGGCATGGTCTTTCAGCTGTTCAACCTGTTTCCCCACATGACCGTGCTGGAAAATGTCAATCTGGCCCAGCGGCGGGTACGCAAAAAGTCCAGGGAGGCGGCCACCGCCATGTCCATGGATTTGCTCAAAAAAGTGGGGATTACCGACAAGGCCGACAACTATCCCAACCAGCTCTCCGGCGGACAGCAGCAGCGGGTAGCCATCGCCCGGGCACTGGCCATGATGCCCAAAGTGATGCTGTTCGACGAGGCCACCAGCGCCCTGGATCCGGAAATGATCGGCGAGGTGCTGGACGTTATGAAGGATCTGGCCCGGGAGGGGATGACCATGATTTGCGTCACCCATGAAATGGGATTTGCCCGTGAAGTCAGCGACCGGGTCATCTTCATGGAAGACGGCAAAATCGTGGAGGTCGGCACGGCCGAACATTTCTTTACGGCCCCGGTGGAAGCGCGCACCAAGCTTTTCTTAAGCCAGATACTTTAGATCCTAAAAGTTGTTCATTGGCAATTTTTGATTGAGTTGCCTCACCACGAAGGGCACGAAGCACACGAAGAAAGACCAAAGTTACACATTTTTTATCTTTGTGCCCTTCGTGTTCTTCGTGGTTTGATTTCTTTTTCAACACCGGACTATCCGGAATTGGAAATGGATAGACGACTTGGGGAATTCCTGGCAGATAACCTGCCGTAACCTCTGTGAAGGCAGTAAATTATTGGCCACTCACAACATTAAACCAAAGGAGGAAAACATTATGCGTAAACTGACGGTATTAACGGTAGTCGTCGTGGTACTGGGTCTGGTTGCAAGTGCCTCGGCCGGAAAGCTGCAAACCCAGCTGACCCAGGAAAGCACCCTGGAGCAAATCATGAAGCGCGGCGTGATGCGCGTGGGCATGGATACGTTCGTTCCCTGGGCCATGAAAGACAAGACCGGCAAATTTGTGGGGTTTGAAATCGATGTCGCCACCCAGCTGGCCGAAGACATGGGCGTCAAAGTCGAATTCGTGCCCACCAAATGGGCGGGCATCATCCCGGCGCTGCTGACCGGCAAGTTCGACGTGTTGATCGGCGGCATGGGAATTCGGACCCAACGGGCCTTGAAAGTCAACTTCACCATCCCCTATGACTATTCGGGCATGTCCATGGTGGCCAGCAAGGCCAAGGCAGCCGGCTTCAGCTCGCTGGAGGATTTCAACAAACCGGAGGTCGAACTGGCGATCAAGATGGGGACCACCGCTGTGATGGCGGCCAAGAAATTCATGCCCAAGGCCAAACTGCGGCTGTTCGAGGACCAGGCCCAGGCCTACCAGGAGCTGCGCAACGGCAATGTGCACGCCGTGGTCGGTTCGGCCCCGCGGCCGGCCTTTGAAGCCGCCAACTACCCGGACACCCTCTTTCTGCCCATGAAAGAAAATTTCACCAAAGAGCCCATTGCGTTTGCGGTACGCAAGGGCGATTTCGACACCCTGACGTTTTTTAACGGCTGGATTCAGGTCAAGCGTGACACAGGCTGGCTTCAGGAAAAGCATCAATACTGGTTCGGAACCCGTGATTGGGCTCACCTGGTTGAATAATTACCCAACGGTTTCCAATCCGTAATCGGAACCCGTTGTCGTTCACTGGTTCAGGGTTAAGGGCTCAGGGTAAACACCTGAACACTCCCTTAAACAGTCAGAAATGAGATCTTTTTACGAGAGTGTTTAGTACTTGGTGTTTGGTCATTCAACAACTTTATTTGGCAGATAATATATGATGCCAAACACGACATACGAAACACCAAACATATGATAAGTTCGGCTTTTTACGAATTCATCAAACCCTGAACCTCTCAACCCATGAACCTGTGAACGTACAAAAGGGATTGATTGTGTACAAGCGCAAAATCCGCATAACCAAATTGGACGTTGTAGTGACCGCCCTGATCCTGCTGTTGGCGGGCTACATCGTCTACCGGTTGACCATGAAGCTCAACTATAAGTGGAACTGGTCGATCATTCCCCAATACCTGTTTTTTTTCGATGAAACCGAAGGCCGCTGGAAGGCCAACGTCTTGATGCAGGGGTTGTTCACCACCATCCGGTTAACCGTTTGGTCCACGCTGCTGGCCACCGTTTTCGGTTTCATCGCCGGCATTCTGCGCACCACCCCCCGACTGTTCAACCGCCTGGTGGGACGCAGCTATGTGGAGCTTATTCGCAACGTCCCCCCCCTGGTGCTGATATTTATTTTTTATTTTTTCGTCAGCGATCAGATCATGCCCCTGTTGGGGGTGGATGAGTTCATCCGTTCTCGCGGCCCTCAGACCCAGAAGATCCTTGCTTTTTTAGGCGCCTCCCCCGATCTGTTTACGGCCTTTCTGTCCGGCATGTTCACCATCGCGGTTTTCCAGGGTGCCTACATCACGGAGATCGTGCGCGCCGGCATTCAGTCGATCGACAGAGGCCAGTGGGAGGCATCCTATGCCCTGGGGCTTTCCTGGCGACAGCAGATGACCGATATCATCATGCCCCAGGCCCTTAAGCGCGTGCTGCCGCCTCTGGCCAACGAGTTTATCAACACCCTCAAATATTCGGCCATCGTGTCGGTGATTTCGATCCAGGAGCTCACCTTTCAGGCCATGCAGGTCATGGCCGCCACCTATGTGACCATCGAGGTATGGCTCACCGTCACCGTCATCTATCTGGTCATGTGCATGGCGCTCTCCTTCGGCGTCCAGTGGCTGGAACGGCGCTTGGCGCGCAGCGAAGCCTGATATGAACAAGCCCGCCATGCCTACCGTCCTTGAAGCCGCAGCCGTTCTGGATGTGGATCAAGGGCGGGTGATACCCGACGGCTATGTGCTGGTATGCCGTGATAAAATTCAATCCTGGGGCCCCCGGCATGATCGGCCGCCATTGCCGGCGGCGGCAACGGTTCTGTCCTTCCCCCGGCAAACCCTTCTGCCTGGCCTGATCAACAGCCACGCCCATTTGTGCATGCCATCCGGGGGGCACCCGTTTCACAAGGTACAATCCGATGAGATGGCCCTTCTCACGGCGGTCCGCAACATGCGCCGGGAGCTGGTCAGCGGTGTCACGACCGTGCGGGATTGCGGGGATCAGAACGGGGTGCTCTTTGCCCTGCGCCGGGCAGTCGAGGAGGGCATCCTGGACGGCCCCCGATTCTCCCTGTGCGGCCCACCCCTAACAGCCACCGGCGGTCATGCCCACTTTCTGGGAGGCGTCGCCGACGGCCCGGCTGAAATTGCCCGGGCGGTAAAGCAGCGAGTTGCCGGCGGCGCCGATTTTATCAAGCTGATCGGAACCGGCGGCGGCACACCCGGCTCACGACCTGCTCAGGCATCCTACAGCCGGCGGGAGCTTGCCGCGGCGGTGGAAGAAGCCCACCGGCTGGATGTCCCCGTGACGGTTCATTGCCGCGGTGTTCCGGGCATCGTCAATGCAATCGAGGCCGGAGTGGATCAAATCGAACATGCCTGTTTTGAACTGCCGGATGGCACGCTGCGTTTCGACCCCAAACTGGCCGGGCGCATGGGGCGGGACGGCATCGTGGTCACGCCCACCATTCAGCTGTACCGGGATGCCCGGGCCCATCTGCAAATGAAAGCCACCGCTGGCGATCTAAACGGGGACGAACGACAACGCTTGAACCGCCTGCCGGGGGTCATCGAATCCAAGCTGCAGGCGGTGAGGGGATTTTTGGATGCCGGCGTAGACCTGCTGGCCGGCAATGACGCCGGTCTGCCATACACCGGGTTTGGCCGCCTGTGGCAGGAATTGGAGGCGATGATGGCGGGCGGCATGACCGCCCTGCAGGCCATCACCGCCGCAACGGCAACCGCCGCCCGGGTGCTGCGGTTGGAAGACCACATCGGCTCGATCGGTTTGGGCAAACAGGCCGACCTGATGGTGGTTGACGGGGATCCGATCGAGGATATTTCAGCCCCGTCCCGGGTGCGGCTGGTTATGCGGGCGGGACGGATCGTCTTTGAGAAAATTGACCGCCGTGGGCGGCAACACCCATAAAATTTAATATCTGTCGGGCGGCAAAAAGAGAAGTGAGATTCGCAAGATCCCTCTCGGGAACAACCTCCACAAAATCCAACCCCACCAGGGAGCCTTTGCCGGAAAGTCCCCGCATCAAATTCAGCAATTGGTAGGTCAAAGAGGCCTGTCGAACGGCGGCCGGGGCATTCAGGGAGTCATATGCTTTTGCCACCGGGTAGGGGGACAGATAGGGCACACCGACGACGGCGATCCGGGCATCGACGGATTCGGCGGGGTCGTAGGCCGGAAATCCGGCGAAGGTGGTTGGCAAAGTCATGGAATGCGGCATGGGATACTCCTGATATTTTAGGTTTCAGGTGTCAGGTGCCAGGTGTCAGTTTCTGTATCGCAACTGAGTATTTATGATTGTTAGAATAGTAGGGTCGGCCACCATACCAACCTTGCGTGGTTCCGACTTGAAAACCGCAAATATCGAATAATGAATAATGAATGTCGAATATCGAAGGAATGTATTCTATCTTTTATAATAAAGATTGAGCAAAGCGAAGCCTTCCTTCGAAATTCTGCGGTTCGATATTCGATATTCTGCGGTTTGCTTTTCAATCAAGGGAGGTCGCGCGTCCCCCCGCCACCTCCAGCAGGGCATCCATCTCCCGCAAAACGTCAGGATCCAGCGGCTCGGGTTCGTGAGTATCGATTATCTCCAGCACTTTCGCCCGGGCCCGCTGCCGCAGGGTCGTTCCCCCTTCCGCCTGCCAGGCATCGTAGCCCTTGCGGCTGATCAACTCAGGAATCCAGATTTGATGCTGAAAATGGTCCCTGGTCTGGGGATGATCCAGGTATTGGCTGCCCGGACCGATGGCGGTGATCGTATCCACTGCCAGCGTTGCGGGCGTTACCGGAATTCCCTGCAAAAACCGCCGAATCTGGCTGACCATCTCGTTGCAGATGGTCAACAGCTCCAGCGAGGATGTCATCCCGCAGTCCAAATAGCCCAGGTCGTGAATAAGATTGTTTCCGGCCAGGGCCGACAGCATGAGTTTGCGCCCGGCTTCAAGGGTCGCCTGCTCGTCGAGGATGTTCGAATCGCTGCAGCCGCCATTGCCCCATGAGGGCAGTCGAAGGTAGCGAGCCACCTCGGCCTGGGCCAGATGGCCGAAATCCTGTTCGGGGGCGGCATAGGGTCTCAACCCCCTGGCCATATCCAGCACACCGAAGGCGGACCCCACAATTACGGGTGCACCAGGACCGGCCAGCTGGGCCACCACCAGTCCGGCCAGAAATTCAGCCAACGCCACCACCAGGGAGCCGGCCGGAAAAATCGGGGCCGTGGCGCCGGCGCTGGGACAGCCCGATGTCCAGATGCAGGGAATGCCGTTTTGGGCGCAATAACTCAGCTTTTGAAGGGATTCCGCGGGAAATCGCAGAGGGCTGATCGCCATTAGAAACACCGCCACAAAAGGCCGTTCGCGCAGGGTCGCCCTGTCCCCGGCCACCATTTCCATCATCCGGTGAATGTTGATCAGGCCATCCAGATCCCAGGCCGTCACAACAAGGGGTTTGGCAGTGTTGCGGACCATGGCAGAGAAATGAAAAAGATCCGCTACCTGTTCCGGCACGTCGCTGGCCAATCCGAAGCTCATACCGAAATCGAGCTCCGGCAAGGCGTCCACCACCCGGGCGGCCCGGGCCACATCGTCCAGCAGGGCCGGCCGTCGCTCTCCGCTGATGGGATCAAGGGTGTAAGGCGTATCGGAGCCGGGACCAAAATAAGTGTTGCGGTCCTGGAGGGCCAGTCGGGGCCGGCCGTTGCGATCGTGGACGAAGATTTGACGGGGAGCTTGCTGCAGGGCATCGGTCACCAGGGTAGCGGGGATCCGCACCCGTATATCATCTTCCACCCTGGCGCCGGCATCGGCCAGCAGGGCCACCGCTGCCGGATCGTGAAATTCACCGCCCACCCGCGCCAGCACCTCCAGGGCCGCTTCGTAGATGTGATCCAGCTGCTCCCGGGAAAGCAGGCTGAAGGAAGGGCGCTGCCACAAATAAAAGTCATTCTTTGCTGCTGTCATTGCAAAGATCCTTAACACATTTCTTAAAACTCAACATTTCTTGGTTTCAGGTTTCAGGTGTCAGGTGTCAGCGTTCAGGATCTGACAAGCAGAAATTCAGAGCTGTCAATCCTGACACCTGACACCTGACACCTGAAACCTGAAACCTTATAGCTGCAGCACCATCTCATCCAGGGAAACATTCGCCGCAACCAGGCCCATTTCCTGCTGGACCTCCAGGGCACTTTGCAGGCCGTCCATATCCAGGCGCGCATCGATTTCCCAGCGCGGTAGATCCCGCTGCAGGGCCCGCTCAAAAACCTCCGGGCTCACCCCGAACACCCGGCTGCCCAGCTCGATGGTCTGGCCGGGCCGATCCATAATCGACCGGCAGGATTGGCGGAAGGCTTGCATCAGCCGCCCGAGGAGATCCCTTGCGTGCGCCAGCCAGGCGTCGCTGGCCAGGATAATGCCCCACTGGTAATGGGGGTAGTGATTCCCCACCCGATCGATGACCCGCAACATACCCCTGTGTTCACCATGCGACAGCTGGGGTTCCGGCACAAAGGCGGCATCGATGCGCCCCTCGCCAAACAGATCCAGCTTTCCGTATTCTTCACCCAGGGGCGTTAATTTTACATCGTCGTCGGGATCAATATCGTGGAGATTGAGCATTTTACGGATAAAATAACTGTCACAGCTGCCCATGGACAAAATACCGATGCGGCTGCCGGCCAGATCGGCGGTGGTGGCAATATCAGGTCGGGCGGCCAGATAGTGGTCCAATTGCTGGATAACGCTGCTGCCGATAATTTTGGCTTTGAGACCCTGCTGATATGCGGCCACAAAGGGCGGCAGTCCCATTTCGCCGATGTGAATGCGGCCATCGCTGACCGCCTGCGCCAATTCCGGCCCCCCATAGGAATACCAGATCTCGAGATCGATCTCCTGTTCGGTAAAAAAGCCCTGATCGATTCCCCAGTACAAAGGAAACCGCTCGATCCAGAAAGAGGGGGCTCCCCAGACAACTTTTTGCATAACTGTCCTCATCAGGCTTGAAACTTAATGTCTTTTAGATGGCTTTCCGCGTAACTGCGGATCCGGACCAGTTCTTTCTGCACGCTTTCGGGCAATGCTGCCGGTTCGCGGCGGCGTAAAATATCCCGGGCCTTTTCCACCGCGCGGTCGGCCATATTCCGGCTCCCTTTATGCTGCCACGGGCCAACCGAATCCCGATTACACAGATCCGGATACCAGTGTTCAGACCTGAGCATCCGGACGGTCTGCCGGGCGGACAGGAAATTGCCCCCGGGACCGACCTGGTGAATGGTATCCAGCCCCAGATGCTCCTCGTCCAGTCTGAACCCGCGCATGAACCGTTTCGTATAGCTGATTATCTCGTCACAAATTACCAGGGCGGCGGGATGGCCGATCAATCCCTGCCCCATGTAGCCGACATCGTGGATCAGATTGGCACCGGACATGGCATTCAGCAAAATGGAGTCACCCCACTCCATTCCGGCCTGCACATCCAGGCAGTTGGCATCCGTAACACCGGCGGTTCCCCACATGGGAACACCGTAGTGGCGATACAAATCGGCACAGGCTGATAGGATCAGTCGATATTCAGGGCAGCCGTATATGCAGGTGGCTCGAACCATGTCCATCACGGCCATGCCGATGCCCGAGATGATGGGGGCCCCTTTGGATCGAAGCTGGTGCATGACGATGCCGCTCAAGGCCTCAGCATTGCCCATCGCCAGGGCACCCGCCAGGGTGATGGGCGCCGATGCGCCCGACATCATACCCGGAGCGTAGGTAACGGGAATGTGCCGATCGGCACAAAACAGCAGCTTGTTGACGGCGCCGTAGCTGTGAATCAACGGGCTTAGCGGCTCGGAATAGTGGATTAGAAAAGGCTTACGGCGCAGATGTTCCCTGCCGCCGGCAACCGCAGCGGCCATTTCCGCGATCAATTGGATATCTTCCAATCCCGCAGCGGTAAAAAAAATGGGTTTGGTCGAATGCTCGAGCTGGGATTTGAAGGAATCCAGGTAGAGAAGGTTGGGTGGCGAGTCGTTTGCCAGGGCATATGAGGCAATGAAATCAATTTCGGGCAGGGCATCTGCCAGGCGTGCCGCTGTTCGAACATCTTTCAATTCTGATTTTCTGAGTTGGCCGGTTTCCAGGTCATAGGTATGGGCCAGATCGGTGCCCAGGCCGAAATGGATCTGCCAGTCTTGGAGATGCAGGGCGGTCTCCCCCAAACGGTTGTAGATGACAATCGAAGCAGGCGCACTTTCGATGGCGGATTCCACCAGCCTGCCGGGGATCAGGACCCGATGCGTCCCCTTGAGCTCACAGCCGGCATCAGCCAGCATCTGCCGGGCTTCGTCATGGAGGACATCGACTCCCTCGGTTTCCAGTAGTTCAAGGGTGGCAGTGTGGATTGATTGGATCTGCTCGGTGGTCAGAAAGTGATAGGAAGGAAGACACGTGAATTTGGTTTCAACTGTCATGGGCATGCTTCCCTGGGCATATACTCTACCCTAAATAAGTAAAAAAGAGAATGTCGAAGGAATGAAGTCTGTCTATTTAAAAAGGCCGGAGCGTAGCGATTCCTTCCTTCGAAATTCTGTCCGCCTCCGGCGGAGATATTCGATATTCTGCGGTTTGATTTTTAATTAAGTATGGTCGGCCGAGCCCGGCGGTGATCGCCCAGAACGATTTCAGCGTTAAATCTTCTCTAAAGAAACTTTTCCTTCACCTGCGCCGCATATTGATCGACGTGGTCCTCCATGGCGGCCCGGGCTTTTTGGGCGTCTTTTTGCTCCAGGGCCTTTAGCACCGCGTAAAGGTTTTGGGCCTGATGGGCAAATCCGATGGCGTCCAGGCCTACATGAAACCAGAGCCTGAGCATGACGATATGCAGGTCCTGGAGGATTTTGGTCAGCTTCTGATTGCCGGCCGCCTGGTAGAGCAGGCTGTGGAACCGGGTGTCGAAATATTCCGTGATGTTGGCAACATCGTGGGCAGGGGCGGTTTCGGTTTCAGCCTCGCGGATAATGGTGCGCAGCTCTTCCAATTGCTCGGGGGTGATCCGCTGGGCTGCGAGGAACCCGGCATAGCCCTCCAATTCCCGTCGCAACTCCACCAGGTCGCGCACTTCGAAAATATCCAGGGTGGTCACCATGTAACCCAGGCGGGGCAGCGGCTTGATCAGGTTTTCCTCCTGGAGACGGAAAAGGATTTCCCGCAGCGGCGAGCGGCCGATGGCCAGCTGAGCCATCAAATCTTTTTCATTCAGAATTTCACCGGGAGCGACGCCGTTGGTCACGATTTGCACCCGCAATTCTTCATAGGCCTCTTCTTTGTTCATCGTCCATTTCCCCGAACATGGCGCCCTGACACGGCACCTGTTTTACCGATGGTGTCTATGATAGCTGACTCATCCTGGATGTCAATAAAAAATATCATTAATGGCTTGACAAAAATATTATAAATATTTTAAAAATCAAGCCAGGTCAAATTCGACAAAAAGGCCACGCAGACATGCAAACACAAAGGTATCTGTCTTCTATTTATTATCTTTGGGTCTCAATGTCTTGGTGGCGAAATTATTTACGGGGGAACAAAAAATGCCCCAGGCAGATGCTTCCATCATCAATCCGGATGTGGCTGCCATCCCCATGAGCCAGCGGGAGGCCATCTGGAAAGCGATGCTGGGCCGGAATGATCTGGCCAATCTGGCGTCGGGCAATCCCGATATGATCATGCCCGCATCGGTTCGCGAAGCCATGCAGCATCACGTGGCCGAAGGGTATGCCCGGTACACCGACTATTATGGATTCAGGGAGTTGCGCGAAGGCATCGGCTGCATGCTGGAACGGGACTGGTCGCTTTCCATCGATGCGGAAGACGCAATCATCGTCACCTGCGGCGTTCAGGAAGGCCTTTATATCGTCATGCGGTCTATTCTCAAACCGGGCGACGAGGTGATCATCCCCAGTCCCCATTACGGCACCTATTATCAGAATACGATCGTTTGCGGGGCCCGACCCGTCCTGGTCCCCCTGGAAGAATCCGATGGATTTGTGCCCGACGTCGAGCGGCTGGAGGCGGCTGTGACATCTAAAAGCCGCGCCATCGTGTTTTGCAACCCCAGCAATCCCCTGGGCGTGGTCTGGTCGCATGAGACCCTGAAATCCCTGGCCGATTTTGCCCGGTCCCACGACCTGCTGGTACTGGTGGATGAAATCTACCGGGACTATACTTTTAACGGTGAGCCGCTCAGCATTGGATCACTTCCGGGTATGGCCCGGCGGACCTTCACCTTCGGCGGATTTTCCAAATCCCATCTCATGATGGGCCTCAGAATCGGTTTTGTAGCCGGGCCGATGGCCTTGATGCAGGCCATCAAGAAACTGCATTATTGCGTCGTGCTGTGCCCGTCGGTAACCAGTCAAGCGGCTGCCCTGGCGGCGCTAAACTGCACCGAGGCTGAACTCGCCCCTATTCGCCGTCATTTTGCCGCCCAGCTGGACCGTCTCTATCGTCATGTTGCCGCACTTCCCGGCGTCAGCTGCGTGGCGCCGGGAGGAAGCTTTTACGTGTTTCCCAACTTCAGCCGCTACGGCGCAGATGCCATGGCGTTTGCCATCCGCCTGATCGAGGAAGCGGGGGTGGTGACGCTGCCGGGGACTGAATTCGGGGAGCTGGGGCAGGGCTATCTGCGGCTGTCGGTATGCGCCAATGAATCAGAAGTATCCGAAGGCATCCGGCGGCTGGAAACGTTTATTCACGATCAGCAAGGATAGCACTTCAATTTAATAATTTTTAAATAATCTAACCACAGAGGCACAGAGAACACGGAGATATATTGTTTTTCGTTTGCCGGGAGACGACGGCAAACGAAAAGGATCAACGCTGAAGTATCAGATTGATTTTAGTACTCTGACGGCAACAATTATCATTTTTGCTGGATGTTTTTCGCCCATCGACGTCTCCCGATGGGCGAAAAGAAAAATTGCCTCTGTGCTCTCCGTGTCTCTGTGGTGAAAAATCTGCCGTTAAAGGAAATATATTATGGCACCTATAATTGATCAAAATCTCTGCCATTGTTGCGGCATCTGTTACGATATCTGCCCCCAGGACATCTTCGGCTTTCAGGAAAATGAGATCCCGACCGTCGACTATCCTGAAGAATGCTGGTATTGCGGGGCGTGCGTTCTGGACTGCCCCGTTGAGGCCGTTCGCTTGCGGCTGCCGCTGCCAATGCGCATCGTGCCCTCCCCTGCCAACTACGGTGAACCCGGCGCAGGCCAAGCGGCTGAACTGCGCAAAGCCGCCGCGTTTTCACGCTCGGTCACTGAGTCCTAGAACAGGAGAACAAAATGTCCAAACTCAAGGTCATCGAACATACCTGCGATATCTGTGTGGTGGGCGGCGGACTGGCCGGATGCATGGCCGCTATCCGGGCCGGGGAGCTCAATGAGCGTGTGATTCTGGTGGACAAGTCCAACCCGGAGCGCTCCGGCTGCACCGCCACGGGCACCGACCACATCTGGGCCTATTTTCCCGAGGTCCAAAAGGCCGAAGGGGTCAGCCTGGATGATCTGGTAGAGGACCACGTCCAAAACCTGGCCAAAGGCCTGATCAACAGGGACATCATTGACTACATCGCGGCCACGTCCTACGACCGTATCCTGGACCTGGAGCGCTTCGGCATGAAGATGCGTTATGATGATTCCACCCTGCCGGGCAATTTCCGGCTGCAGTATCAGCTTCACAACTGCCGCAACACCCTGCACTTCGACGGCCGCGATGTCAAGCGCGTCCTCACCGAGCAGGTGCGCAAGCGCGGGGTCATTGTTGCAGGTCGGGTGATGATCAACGATCTGCTGGTCCATGACGGCCAGATCGCCGGCGCGGTGGGGTACGGCACCCGGGACGGACATTTGCATGTCTTTCGGGCCAAAGCCGTCATTATGGCGGCCGGTCGGCCGAATCGCCTCTATAAAACCTATTCGGGCCTCGTTTTCAATACGCGCATGCCGCCGGCCCTGACCGGCGACGGCAAGGCCGCCATGTTCAGGGCCGGGGTCGAATTGATTAACATGGAATTCGTTTCCATCCCCGGGCGCTGGTCCTCCAAAAACCTGGTGCGCGGCGGCGGTCTGCCCGGCGGATCATACCAGCCCTGCGGCATCGGCCTCAATGGTCACGACGAAGTGATTCGACCCCGCAACCACGAAATGGGACCGTGGCAGGGTCCGTCCACGCCCTTCGGCACCGACAAGACCTTCATGGGTGAATTGAAAGCCGGACGCGGACCCATCTATGCCGATATGTCCTGGGGCAGCGAGGAGGACCAGGCTTATATGCATTGGGCCATCGCCAACGAGGGCTCGGGCTCCAGTTTTCACCATTTAAACCGGGAATACGACATCGATTTCCGCAAACATAAGATCGAGCTGTGGCCCCTGGAGCCTGAACATTCGGCGGCCGCAGCCGGCGGTCCCATCGTGGACGGCCAATGCCGGACTTCCCTGCCGGGTTTGTTCGCCGCCGGGGATGAAGCCGGCGGCATCCCCCAGAGCGTGGTGCCGGGAGCCCTGACCATGGGCTATTTAGCCGGCGAATCAGCCGCGGAGTTCGCCTGTCAGATGACCCACACGCCTCAGGGTGGCAATTTCGATGCCCTCATGGCATTTTGCAGCCAGATCAATTCCAGGAAACATGGCGATCCCTGGCAGGAAGCCCAGAGCTTTATCCACAACGTCATGAGCGACTACAACATCGCCTATCGTTCCGGAACCATGGCCCGGCGGGGTTTCGATTCATTATCCTATTTAAAGCAGAACATGCGCCTGACAGCTGCCAACCCCCACGAAATGACCCATTGTCTGGAAATGCGCAACCTGATCGAGTGCGGTGAAATCATCTTCCGCAGCACCATCGAGCGTCGTGAGAGCCGTTATCGGATCTTCACCCGCCTCGACTATCCCGAACGCGACGATGCCAACTGGTTCTGCTTTCTGGGCCAGCGCCTCGACGGCGACCGGGTGGTGTTTGAAAAGCATAAACCCTGAGGGAGATTGCGGACTTTGGATTGCAGTATTATCAACAGAACAGCGACTCGTCATGGCCGACTGATCGCGGCTGGAAACTGCTCCCACACCTTCATTATTGTACTGTGGGAGCGGCTTCCAGCCGCGATGGCAGCGAAAGCATTTCCTGACGGGTATGTTATCGGAATTCATCGAAAGTCGGATTGCATATGTAAAAATTGAACTCAAAGGAGTAGATACAAGGAGGAAAACCATGTCATTGGACCAATTGAGCCAACTTGTAGAAAAGGGCGAGAAAGAAGAATGCGAGGATCTGGCCCGCCAACTGCTGGCGGACAGAACCGATCCTGTGGAAATATTGGACAGGCTGACCCAGACCATGCAGCGGGTCGGCCAACTGTTCGCCAACCTGGATATATTCCTGCCCGAGGTCATGCTGGCCGGCGAGGCCCTGACCGCCGTTGTGGATATTGTCAAGCCCGAGTTGAAGACCACCGATCGCGTTCTGGCCAAAGGCAAGGTGGTCATCGGTGTTGTCAAAGGGGACCTGCATGAAATCGGCAAAAATATCGTCAAACTGATGCTGGAGACCAACGGTTTTGAAGTCAGGGATCTGGGCTATGATGTGGATTCCCTGGACTTTATCAAGGCCGCCGAGGAAATGGAAGCCGATTTCATCGGCATTTCTTCTTTGATGACCACCACCATGCCGCGCCAGAAGGAAATCATCGAATTTCTGAAAGATAAGGGTCTGCGGGATAAGTACAAGGTGATCATCGGCGGCGCCCCCACCTCCCAGATGTGGGCGGACAGGATCGGGGCTGATCTTTATTGTGAAGACGCCAATTGCGCCGCCGATAAGATGGCGGCTTTAATCGGGTAGAGATTGGTTTCAGGTTTCAGTGTTCAGGTGTCAGGAACGGCGCAGATCTGCGTTTCAGCCTCGATTCAGATGCTCAGATGTTCAGCCTGAAACCTGACACCTGACACCTGAAACCTTTTCTTAAACCTGACACCTGAAACCTGAAACCTTGATATTGCTGAGGGAGGAAAAAATGACCACCGCTTATCGCATATGGGAAATGATGGAACGGTCCAAAACCGGTCCCCACATTGATGAAGATGATTTTTTGCCCAAACTGTTTACCCCGACGTTGAAAAAGCTGATCAAACAGTACGAAATTAAATATGACCCCACAACGCCGGTGCCGGCCGACGACGATATGGCGGACCGTATCTGGCAGGCGGGCTGGGATCTTTTCCGGGAAGTCGGTGTCTACAACACCGATTCGCATCGCATCATCCAGGTCACCGATGAAGAGATCAAAGAAGCTCTGTACCTGGCCAGGGGTCAGTACTGGGTGGGCGAAGGCAAAGACGCCAAACTGTTCAAACACCGCCAGGTCGAGGACACCGAGCCGCCGTTTTGCATTTTCAGCCCGGATATCACCGTTGACGAGCATCTGCATCATTCCATGTGCGCCGCCTATCTGAAAGAGCCGTTTTTGGACGGGTTTTGTGCCCCGATCCTGGAAGATGCGGTCGGCCAACTGATCGAATCCGGTGGCCCCACTGAAATTAGCGGTTGCATCCAGCACATCTACAACATGCGGCTGGCTGCCAAACAGGTGGGACGTCCCGGCACTTTTTTTGTGGCAGTGGGCACGGCCGAGCATGATGCCGGCCAGATCGCCGTCTCCAACAACGACTGGGGTGTGCGTACCACCGATGCCCGCCTGGTGGGATCGCTGACCGAATTCAAAACGGCCGATACCCTGCTCAACCGCTCGGTGCACTATGCCCAGTACGGCTGCTACACCGGCAACCTGACAGGTCCCATTTACGGCGGCTGGTGCGGCGGGTCCGAAGGCGTAGCCGTCACCCTCGTGGCCTATAGCCTCAAGGGGCTTTTGATCCATGGTGCCATCTTCAACCAGCACTTTCCCTTCCATCTCAACTACGGTTCGAATACCACCCGGGAGCTGCTGTGGCCCATTGCCATGGCAGGCCAGGCCATGGCACGCAACAGCAAACTGCTGTATACCTCAAATGGGTTTGCCAATTCCGGCCCCATGACCGAAATGCTCTTCAGAGAGACCGCCTGTCATGCCCTGGTGAGCACCGTCTGCGGCTGGCATCTGTGGGAGATGGCCTCCACCCGCAACAAGTACCGCAACCGCGCCACCCCCATGGAGGCCCGTTTGGGGGTAGAGGTCGGTCACGCCGTGGCCAACATGGGCATGACGCGAGAGCAGGCCAACGCAATCGCCTTGAAGCTGCTGGCCACCTATGAAGATCAGGCCGCCACCGCGGGCAAGGGCAAGGAATATCAGGAATGCTACGACGTTCATAAAGCCCTGCCCACCCGGGAGCATTACGACATGTACCGCAGGGTCAAAGACGAGATTGCCGCCATGGGCGTGGAATTTCCATTTTAATACGAATATGCATGAGCCGGTGATTAAACGGAAACCGGATTAACGAGTAAAAAGAGGTGAAAATAATGACTCTTGAGGGTAATAGAGGGCTGTAAAATGGATGACACACAGATCGGCAGCAGGTTCAGAGAGCTTCTGTCAGGCAAATCAACCAGCCGCCCCCTGGTCTGGATGTGGGGCGCCGTCCCTTCGTTTGCGGTTCAACATGCCGGCTATCCGACGGCCGCCGCCTACAACGATCCTCAAAAGGCCTTTGACGCCCAGATCGAAGCCATCGCCCAATTCGGCGAAGACGGCATTCCGCGCATGGCCGTGGGCGGTGCCTCGGACGTTACCTGGGCATTTGGCGGAGAAATCAAATGGCCGGAAGGGGAGTACGATATGGCCCCCATCGCGAAGCGCCACCCGGCGAATTCCGAAGAAGACGTCGAATCGCTGTTGATGCCGGAGGATATTGCCGCTGCCGGTCCCCTGCCCATTTATCTGGACTTTGCCCGGCGCTGCCACAAAAATAATCTGCCGGTCTTTCCCTTTATTACGTCACCCATCGAGGGTGCCCGCAGCCTGTGCGGACCCGAGTTGTTGATGCGCTGGATGATCAAACAGCCCGATCTGGTGCACCGGCTGCTGCGGATGGCCACGGACTACAGTGTGGCGGTGGTGCGTTTGTTTGCCAGCACCTTCCCGCCTGAAGACATGTTGACCTACCTGGCGGCACCCACGGCTTCCAACCAGATGCTCTCCCCCAAATTCTTTGAAACCTTTGTGCTGCCCTACCAGCAAGAGCTGCACGAAGAAATCCTGCGAACCGGTATTCGACACATCTATTGCCACATCTGCGGAGAGCATAACCGCAATCTGCCCCTGTGGCAGCAGATCCCCATGGGAGACCCGGGTGTTGTCAGCTTCGGCCATGAGGTGTCCATCGAAACAGCCGTCGCGTTTTTCGGCCAGGATTGTATCATCGCCGGCAACATCGAGCCGGCGGTTATCCACATGGGCCAGCCCGATGAAGTCTACCGCCTGTGCATGGAGGCTTTGAACCAGGGCAGCAAGGCGCCACGCGGCTTCATCCTGATGCCCGGTTGCGGTATCCCACCCGGGGTTCCGGCCGAAAATCTTTTGATGATGAAAAAAGCGGTGGCTGATTATTTTAAGGAAGACGGAATCGGATAA
>NZ_JBUOIV010000080.1:0-17108 GCF_055467485.1 Desulfosarcina sp.
CATGGGCACCTCCAAAGACAGGATGAGGCATTAACACAGCGACCCTTGACGGGGGAACCGATGCAAGGCCGCTTTTCGTTCAAAAAAATAGGAGAGATCCCCATCGCCGCGGGGTGGCGCTGCCGGCGCACTCCCTGGCAGCCAAAACCGTCGCGTGAGGGATGATGGAAGCATACCGATCCAGTCTAACAGCAGAAATGACTTAGGTCAAAAACGAAATGCGTCTTCATTGACGGACCCTTTTGAAGTGCGTCGTTCGGCTTGACTCACCAGCAAAATTGTTCCCTCAAACCAGTTGTGTTAAAGAAATGATAAGAAAACGATTTGAATTAATGGTGCCTCAATCGGTCAACGCAACTCGCTTGAATAATGAAAGATTTCAGAAACAAGAACGTTTACATCGTCGGTGGCTCGAGCGGGATCGGATTGGCGGCTGCCCGGCTGTTGTTCGAACACGGTGCAAACATCACTATATTTTCACGCGATGAACAAAAGCTGGCCCGGGCGGCCAAAGCGATTTCAGCCCAGCGCGCTTCGACCGGGCAGACGGTTGCCTGGATGCGGCTGGATGTCGCCGACAGGTCTGACGTCGACCAGGTTCTGGATGCATCTGTCATGCGACGCGGTATTCCCGATGTTCTGATCAACTGTGCCGGAAGAGCCTACCCGCACTACTTCGAAGATATCAGTTTCGACCAATTCGACGAAACCATGAAAATCAACTTCTACGGCATGTGGCACACCACCAAAAAAGTGGTGCCGCTGATGAAAGAGAGAGGCGGCTATATCGTCAATGTGTCGTCTATTGCAGGTCTGGTTGGGGTCTACGGGTTGACCGATTACAGTGCTTCCAAGTTTGCCATCATGGGGTTTTCAGAGGCGCTTCGCAGCGAGCTCAAACCGTTTGGCATCATGGTATCGGTCCTCTGCCCGCCGGATACGGACACTCCCGCGCTCGACGTCGAAAACAGGACCAAGCCCAGGGAGACCCGAGCCCTTTCGGAAAACGCAGGTCTGATGCAACCCGGGGATGTGGCCAGGGCCCTGGTCAAGGGCATGCAGAAAAACCACCCTGTCATCATACCCGGCCTTGAAGGCAAAATGACCTGCCTGGCCAAACGATGGGCGCCCACCCTGGTGGAATGGATGATGGACAGGACCGTCAGGCGGGTTCAGAAGGATGGCCGGGGTTGATCGGTGCCCGGGTATGCATCAACCCAACATGGGCACCCATCAAGATGTATGTCTCACCAAAGATCGATGCAGCCTGGGTTCTCTAATCCACCAGAGATCTTGCCAGGCCCGCAGCCTGCTCCCTTGCCGTTTCCGGGAGTTCTGCAGGGCCACTGCACCCGCCCACATACAATTCACCCCCTTTAGGAGCCTTCAAAAAATCCGCGATGCGATCGAATGCAGTGAACAGGCCTTCGGCATTGTTCGCATAGGCATCCGCTCCAGTGACCAGCAGGCCGATGCGCTTGTTTTCCATCAAGGAGGTATGACCGGGTTGGTGGTAGTTGGTCACCAGGGCGTATCCCCGATCGATCAGCCGCTTGATCTGCGATGCAAACCCCCAGAAATAAACCGGCGACGTGAATAGAACGGCATCTGAAGCGATCATGCGCGCGAATATGTCGCTGGCGTCGTCCTTCTGGACACAGGCGATCTCATCGGCGTTCTCCTTGCACTTGCCGCATCCCAGGCAGCCCCCGATGGTTTTGCCGTTCAAATAGACCCGTTCCACCGAATGGCCCAGGGCAGCGAGCTCCGCTTCCACCCAGTTCAGAACCGTGGCTGTGTTGCCTTTTTTGCGGGCACTGCCCAAGAGCGTGACGATCTGCATGGCTGATTCTCCTTTGTGGTGAAGGACACCTGTGTCTCCAATCATCATTGATCTTCATCTCACAGATATCCTCTCTTTTGAGAAATAAGAATGTGACTCTTGATTATTGAATAGTCGTCGTTGCATATATTTGTCCAATGAATAGTTTTGATAAAAACCACCAAAAAATGTCGTTATGAACCTGCAAATCGATTTTCTGAGAACGTTCATTGCCGTTGCGGAAACCAAAGGCTTTACCCGGGCCGGCAGGCAGGTGAACCGATCCCAATCCGCCGTGAGCATGCAAATCAAGCGTCTCGAAGATGAAGTCGGCAAGCCGTTGTTTGAAAGGATCGGCAAGACGGTAAAATTGACCACCGAAGGCAGCCTGCTGATCAATTACGCGCGGCGTATGGTCAAAGCGCATGACGATGCGGTGATGGCATTGTCCAAACCGGCGCTGAAAGGTTTCATCCGTTTCGGCTCCCCGGAACACTATACCGCCGGTGTCCTGCCCAAGCTGTTGGCCTGCTTTGCATCCTCATATCCGGATGTACTGGTTGAAATGCGTTGTGAAAACAGTGAAAAAATTAAAGAATCAATCGACAAGAAAGAACTCGATATCGGGCTTTGCACCCAGATCAGTGAAGGGGGGGCAGGTCATCTACCATGACCCGGTGGTATGGGTCGCCGATCCAGGTTTTATCGTCCAGAAGGATAAAGCGCTTTCATTGGCCGTATTCGAAGACGACTGCATCTTCCGGTCCTGGGCCGCAGCCGCCCTGGAACAGGCAGGTATCGAATACCGGATTGTCTATGTCAGCCGGAGTATATCGGGAATACTGGACCCGGTCAGAGCCGGTTCGGCCATCGCACCGATTGTCAAAAGCAATGTCCCGCCCGATCTGAAAACGGTCGGCATTGAAAACGGGCTGCCGGTGTTGCCGATCGCAAATGTTGCCCTGCACATGGTCAAGGCGCCGACACCTGAACCCGTATCCTGTTTTGCCGGCTACCTCTTCCACGCTTTCAGGGAAAAGGGTTGAGTGTCGTTTTCCCCATCCGGTGTCGGTCACGACCATTCAGGATACGGCGCGAAGGGCCTTCTTGATGCGTTCTTTGGCTTCCTCGGGCAGGGATGCGGCGTTTTTATCCGTTGACGGTTCATCGTCCATATGACGGCTCACTCTTCTGAGCATGATCAGCTGACGGCGGAAGCGGGCGCAATATCGGCACATCAGCAGGTGAATGCGAACCGCCAGGTGATGATGAAAAGGCAGTGACGCATCCAGTGACAGGGACACCTTTTGCGACACGTCCCTGCAGCGGAACATCCAGTGTTTCATTTCGGATTTCCTTTTTGCTGCCGTCCGAGCCCGATCCGTTCAAGGCACTTTCTCAGCAACATCCGTGCCCGATACAGGAGCACCCAGCAGTTGTTGGCGGTAATGTCGAGCCGCGCGCAGATCTCTTCGGTGCTCAACCCGTCGATTTCCCGATAGACAAACGCATCGGCACTTCGCTGCGGGACGTCCGACAAACACCGATAAAAATGATCTAAAAATTCCCTGTTTTCCTGGACCTTGCCGGGATGGGTCCGCCAATGGGCCGGCCGGTTCTGCCAACCGCCTTTGGCGTTGAAAAACGCGTCCACGTTTTCGGGGTCATTTGCCAGATTCCCGGCACGGATAGTGGATTTACTCCTGCGGTAATGGTCGATCACCTTGTGTTTCAGGATGCCGAACAGCCAGGTTTTTTAGGAGGAGCGGCCTTTGAACCGATCCCGGGCTTTCACTGCCGCTAGGAAAGTCTCCTGGACCAGGTCCTCGGCGATTTCCTTTTTCTTGACCCGGGCCAGCGCAAAATGAAAGAGCGAATCGCCATACCGGTCCACCCACCAGTCGGCATTTATTTTCGGCGAGTCTTTCATTGGTGTCGAATGTCCGTCATCGAGTGATTGCACGGGGTGTGCAATGCCGGTCAGGGTACCAAAATCAGCCGATTATTCAAGCGGCAATGCGGCGCGGGCCGACTCGGGGCGATGATACGATCGCTTAAAAACGCCATGTGCGCGGTAAAAGCAGGTCGACCGCCGGCGGGGTTGGCTGTTCGGAAGATCATTTGGGCCTCTTTGTGATTCAGCGGCAAGGCTGTGGAAAAATAATTGCGCGCGGCAACCCCGCCTTAAAATTTGGCAGTGTCCATGACGTTTTTCAACACCCTGTTCGAAGTGGGGGCGCCTCCGGCAGGCGGCCAGTGCCTCGGTGATCCTGCTCGACATGTTGTACCGACATGCTGCCGATCCCGGTATCGGTGTTTTGCGTTTGCCGGGTTGGTCGGTATACTTCGGCAACCCTTACACCTGATGAAGTGGTTTTCATCGATCGATCGCCCGGCCATTTCCTGTGAATTCAAAAGCCAGCGAATACCCATTGCCCGATATATAAACGACTTGCGCATATTTCGGATCGCGTTTAACATTAGCGGGCAATCCATTGCGTGATTGGCATGCTCAACCGGCTTCCAGGATCCCGGATATCCGATTCGCCCTCCCGGGATGACACCCTCTGGTGTTCCGTCAACCGGCCAGACCGGTGCTTGTCGACAAGGCAGTTGCATGCTTTCGGCGGGAAACGGATTATTTCAAACAGCAGGCTGCAATAGAACCTTTCCCGCCGCAGGCGGTAGAGGATGGCCATGAAAACGATACTCGCTGCAGATATCGGGGGGACCCACAGCCGGTTTGCCCATTTTGAGACCGACGGGGATTCGACCTTGACCCTGGTCGACAAGCGGTGGCTGCCCACCGGCGCCGCCGACTCGTTTGCCCAGCTTCTCGAGCAGTTGCGGGTGTCCAAATTTTCCCTGCCGGCCGACGAAGCCGACATCGCCGTGATTGCGGTTGCCGGACCGGTTGAACGAAATTCCTACTGCGCTCCGCCCTACATTGCCTGGGATATCGATCTGGCCGGCAAGGCGGCGGCAAACACCTTTAAGCAGGCGGCCCTGATCAATGATTTCGTCGCCCAGGCCTATGCCAGCCGGACCCCGGTGGGCCAATCCGCCCGTACGATTATTCCCGGCAACATGCTTTCCAGCGGGACCATCGGCGTTATCGGCGCCGGCACCGCCCTGGGCATGGCCAGCCTGGTACCGCTGCCCAGCGGAGAATACCTGGCCCTGCCTTCCGAAGGGGGGCACGGCTATTTCCCTTTCGTCTCCCAACGGGAGTTGGCGTTTCAGCAGTTTTACAGGGAAAAAAGCGGGCAGCATCATATCACCGGCAGCCTGGTGGTCTCCGGTCGCGGACTGCGCTATCTGCACTGGTTCCTCAGCGGTGAGGATCTGGCCCCTGAGGATGTGACCACGCGGCTTTCGCGAACATCCGAGACCCTGGCCTGGGCCGCCAGGTTTTACGGCCGGGCCTGTCGGGATTTCGCCCTTGCGGTATTGGCCCGTGGCGGTTTGTATGTGGCCGGCGGGGTGGCGGCCAGAACACCCGAGATGCTGACCCATGAGAATTTCGGTAAGGAATTCCTGGATTCTCCGACAATGGGTCACATGTTGTCGCGAATGCCGGTGTTTTTGATTGACGACCCGGACAGCGGCCTCTGGGGTGCCGCGTTCCATGGTCAACAACTGCTGCGAAAAGGATAAAAGCGATGGCCCGGGAAAAGAAAAGCGGAATGATCAACAAGCTGATAATCGTCGGGGTGATCGGCCTGGTCATCGTGGCCTTCCGGACCTTCGACCTGGGGCAATATCTCACGCTCGATTACATCAAGGGCTCCCAGGAAAAATTTCAGGCGCTCTACCTGTCGCACCGCTTTCTGGTCATTGCCGTTTACATGGGGATCTATATCGCGGTCACGGCCCTGTCCCTTCCCGGCGCGGCGGTGCTCACCCTGGCGGGCGGCGGCCTGTTCGGCTTGGTCGTCGGAACCGTGGTCGTCTCATTTGCCAGCACCATCGGGGCCACCCTGGCATGTCTGGTCTCCCGGTTTATGCTACAGGACTGGGTACAGAACAAATTCGGCGGGAAACTGAAGACGATCAACGACGGCATCGAAAAAGAGGGCGCTTTTTATCTCTTCTCCCTTCGCCTGGTGCCGATCTTCCCCTTTTTCGTGATCAACCTGCTCATGGGGCTTACCCGCATGCGCCTGTTCACCTTTTTCTGGGTGTCGCAGATCGGCATGTTTGCCGGGACCGTGGTCTATGTCAACGCCGGCAAGGAATTGGCCAAAATCGATTCCCTGTCCGGCATTCTGTCGCCGGGCCTGTTGGCCTCATTCGTGGTGCTTGGCCTTTTCCCGATCACCGTGAAAAAGCTGCTGGCCCTCTACAAGAAGAAGTTCAGGCCGGAAGCGGCAGAACCCGTCGGCGGTCAACCAGTTAAACCAGAGAAAAAAGAGACCGCCTGACCCGTCAGCCAGCCAACAGTCCCTGGATTTCCCGGTGATAGCCCAGATACCGTTCCAGCGTCCGATCGTTCTTGCCGTACTTGGGAATGGTCTGCAGGATTTCCTCGAATCGCGCTTCGGCTTCTTCTTCCGCTTGAATCGCCACGATTCCGTCCGTGATGATATCCACCAGGCGGTCGGCGTAGATGATGATGCGCTCCTCCAGGCTACCCAGGGTGTAATCTTTGACCGGCAGTCCCAACTCGACCGCCTCTTCTGAAGTCAGTCCGCCGCGGATATGCTTTTCCATCACCGCGGTAACGGCGTTGGGCAAGCCCAGGGCCAACCCCATTTCGGCCCCCACTTTTCCGTGTTCGATTTCATGGGTCCTGGCCTTGCCCAGGTCGTGAAAAAGGGCGCCGCGTCCGACCAGTTCCATATCCAGGTCCGCGTGGGTTCGGGCGGCGATCTCCAGGGCCTTTTCCGCCACCTTGACGCTGTGGTCGATATCTGCTTCCGAGACGCCGGCCTTGCGCAGCAGGTCGATGTCGGCGGGTTGAATCGAATAGGGTTTAGGCTGGACGGCCTGGACGGGGTGACCCCCTTCAATCCAGGCCTTGAGCCCGCCTTCCACCCATACCGCATTGAGGCCCTCCCGGCGCAGCCGTTCAACCGATGACTGGCTGACCGGTCCGCCCTTGACGCAGTAGAGAACGACGGGCCGGTCCGAAGGAAGGTCCTTGACCCAGCGGTCGATGTTTTCGGGGTCGCGCCATACGGCTCCCGTAATTTTCTGGGGTGTCGCCTCGTAATCCGCCTTGCGGCGCACATCGAGCAGGACAGGCGCATCTCCGGCGCCGAGCATGTTGTTTAAGGCTTGGATGTCGATGGATGTCATGATGCTATTTTCTCCTGTTGGGTGGATGGTTAACCCACTATCTTCCAGACCACACCCGCCGCCGCCCCGATGGGCACCAGGTACTGAATGGGGAAATGGAATTTTTGAAGCAGCACCAGCGAGACAATGGCGGCAACCAGGGCAAACCCGTCGATACCCGCTTCGGGCAGGATCACCTTGTGACCGAACCAGACGGCCAGGTTCAGGATGACACCCACCACGGCGGCGGTGACGCCGGTAAGCGCTGCCTGGATGCGCTGGTTGCCGGCCATGGCCTCGATGAAGGGCGCGCCGGCAAATATGAAAAAAAAGCAGGGCAGAAAGGTGACGTAGGTCGTGATCAGGGCGCCGAAAATGCCGGCGGTCAGCGGGGTGAGATCCCCGGGCAGGTTCCAGGCCCCCACGAACCCCACGTACTGGGTCACCATGATCAGCGGACCGGGCGTCGATTCGGCCAGGCCAAGGCCGATGAGCATCTGCTCGGTGCTGAGCCAGTTGTTGCCCACGGCAAAATCGGTGATGTAGGCCAGCACGGCGTATGCGCCGCCGAAGGTGACAAAGGCCGCCTTCGTGAAAAAAAAGGCGATCCGCGTCAAGGTGTCCTCGAGCCCGCGCAATCCCCATACGCCGCCCACCACCAGGGCCCACAGTCCAAAACAGATCAAAAAGACCCGCACCACATGGGCGAAAGAGGGTGCGACGTTCTTTTGGCCGTTGGCTGTTTCTGCTTCGATCATGCATTCGCGGGTCTGGTCGTTAAAGGTGCCTTTGCAGAAGACCTGCGGCAATCCGCGCTGCAGGATCAGCCCGCCTGCCGCCGCTCCGGCCACGATCAAGGGAAACGGGACTTTCAAGAAGAAGATGGCGATGAATGCCAGGGCGGCAAAGAGGTAAAGCAGGCGATGCTTGAGCGCTTTCTTGCCGATGCGCAGCACCGCCTCGATCACAACGGCCACCACCACCGGCTGGATGCCGTAAAACGCGGCGGCCACCGCCGGAATATCGATGTGAGCCACGGCCAGGTAGCTTAACAGCAGCATGATGAAAATCGAAGGGATCACGAAAAGCGACCCGGCGACGATGCCGCCCAGCGTTCCATGCAGCCGCCAGCCGATATAGGTGGCCAACTGCTGGGCCTCGGGCCCGGGCAGCAGCATGCAGAAATTGAGGGCCCGCAGAAACTGGTTCTCACCGATCCACTTTTGCCGCTCCACCACCTCCTGGTGCATGATGGCGATCTGGCCCGCCGGACCGCCGAAGCTGATAAAGCCCAGCTTGGTCCAGAATTTTAAGGCTTCCTTGAAAGAGACTGCCCGGGAAGGTTTTGAATTGGATATCGTTGTCATGCACTCTCCTTGGCATTGACCGATCGCGGACGTCTGACCATCTTAGATTATCCTGTCAATGACCGAGTCGTGGATATTGCGGTTGGCCGGAATGAAGATTTTTCCCGGCCAACCGGTTTCAGGTTACGGGAGCGAGGACGATTGAACGACCTCGCAGCTTTCATCGGGGCAGAAGACGTCAAGCCACAGGCTCTTCTTGGCCTTCGGGTCTTCACAGAACACAGGGATTCTGACACGCTCCGCTTCGGTGAAACAGGCATCATCCGGGCAGAAGCGTTCCAGCCACACGCCCCTGTCCTCGCAGGTTTCTTCAACCGCTTTCTCTTTTTCCGACAAGGATTGGCGCTTTTCATCCGCCAGCACCCGGGCATGTTTCACGAAAACCCGTTTCCGATTTTCCGTGTTGGGTGAATGGGTTTCATGGTGATCGGTCATGGTGGGCCTCCTTCCTATATATGGGCACCTGGATATCGCGGCCGTAAATCGCAAAACCCACGGTGCCGATGATCCCGAAAACGAATGCCGTAACCAGGTTCGTTTCCGGGCTGATTTGCCATAAAAACGCCCCGCCCAAAGCGGCGAAAGCGACGAAGACATCCCGGATCAGATAATAGAGCCCGAACATCCCGGCCTTGCAGTCCTCGGGTGAGAGGTCCATGATCAGGGACTTGCGCGTGGGCTCGCCGAATTCCTTGAGCCCCCTCAGGATAAACGCAACGAGCAGCCATTCGAAAGAGCGGCTGAAAAGCAGCACCAACGGAAACAGGGTGAAAAAGACAAAAGTGACCAGCACGAAGGGCTTCTTGGTGCTGCGGTCGGCCAGGTAGGCCACCGGGATGTAGACCAGAACCGCCGTGGCCATTTCGATGGTCGTCAGCAGGCCGAATTGCAGGGCCGATACCGGTGCCGTTATCACCTTCATGCTCCAGACGACCACGAAGGCGTAAGGGATCTGCTCGCAGAACCGGATAAGAATGTCGGTGACCAGCAGCCCTTTCATGGCCGGGTTCATGCTACGGAGCAGCTTCAACGGATTTTTTTCCGCTGTCAGGCTGGAGGCGGTGTCTGAAGATACCGAATCCGGCGTATCCGCTTCGATCATGCGCTGTTGCAGGAAAAGCGCCACGATGGACATCATCAGGGCCACGCCGAAGGCCAGCCGGACGCCGTCCCGCTCGCCCCATATGCCGATGAACAGCCCGCCGAGCAGGGGGCCGAGCGCCATGGGGATACGGCGCACCAGCGAATGCATGGTCACCCCCATGGTTCGTTTGTTGGTGGGCAGGACCTTGTACATCAGGCTCATGGTTGCCGGCAGCGATATGGCCGACCATGAGATAAACAGCACCGCCCCGGCCAGCACCGCCTGCCAGGCCGGTACCAGGATCACCAGGGCGAACCCGGCCATGGCCACCAGGTTGAAGATCAGCAGCGAGCGCTTGGTGCCCAGGCGGTCGGACAGGTAACCGCCGGGAAATGAGTAGAGCGCCGACAGCAGGTTGTCCATGGCCTGGAGAAGACCGACGGCCAGGACGCCGCCTCCCAGGGCCAGCATGTAAATGGGCAGAAAGCGTTCGGCCATGCGCTCGCCCATGCCCACCAACACCACCATGGCCAGCACGCCCACGGTGCTGCGCTGCAGGGCGAGAAAGCTGGCGATTCCGGCGGTTCCGCCATTTATGCGTTCACGAATGGCCATGGCGGGCTTCCTTTACGATTCGGTTCCGGCCACATCCAGCCGGCACCAGGCATACAGCGCGTCGTAGACCTCGAACTGGCCTGCAATGTTTTGCCGGTCGTCCGGATAGCGCAGGCTGTAGCCCACGGCAATGGCTTCGAAACCGGCGGCCAACGGGTCGGCATCCAAGCGGTCGGTGTCGGCGGCGTTGATGATCCTGGCCAGGCGAAGCAGCGCCGGGTCGGTCAACCCGTAATCCTCGATGATGGCATCGAAGGTGCACTGCGCACCGCGATGATGCAGTCGGGCCCCGGGTGTGTCGAAGGGAATCGCACCGGTCTTTTCGGCGATTTCCATCACCTTGCTTTTAGGGACGAACAGAAACTCGGCATCCGAATCGATGAACCGGGTGATCAGCCAGGGGCAGGCCACACGGTCGACGTGGACATGGGATCGGGTGATCCATTTCATGGACATGCTCCTTGCCTGAGCGAAGGCATTCGCTATTTTTTTGCCCTAAATTTTGCCCCAATTGGCCCCAAATAGATCAAGTTCGTGTCGACCCGGGCCTGGATGTCCTCGATGAGGTGGCTGAATTTGCCGTTCAGGTCATCTGCGAGGTGCTGGACATACTCGCGAGCCGCTTCCTCACCATATTTGTCTTTGAACATCTGGAAGGTCTCCGGGATTTTGGTGATATCATGGCGCTCATCCTTGTGCTGCGGGTCATCGATCCACTCATGAACCTCACGGCCAGTTGTCGGTCCGCTGTTTGCTGATCTGGGCATGTTGATCAATGGACGGCATGGCATGTTCTCCCTTGATGGTTAGGATTTTTTAGTTGCGGCTTGCATCCTTCAGGGGGTCAGCTTGCCCTTTTGTCTCTGGAAATAGGCATACAGGTTTTCGATGAGCTGCATCCCCAGTGTCATGCGCCGGCCGTCTTCCGGCTGGGATGCGGCCAGGCCTGTCAACAGGGCGTTGAAGCCGGCCGTTTCGGCCCGGTCATATCGGGTGTCCTTCAGGTCGATGTCGTGAATCACCTCGGCCAGAGGTACAAGCCCCCGATCCTGCAGCCCGAAGTGCTGGATCATCACCTCGAAGGTGCAGCGGTCTCCC
Source organism: Desulfosarcina sp. (assembly GCF_055467485.1). Taxonomy (NCBI): domain Bacteria; kingdom Pseudomonadati; phylum Thermodesulfobacteriota; class Desulfobacteria; order Desulfobacterales; family Desulfosarcinaceae; genus Desulfosarcina; species Desulfosarcina sp. Next base: position 11,267 of record NZ_JBUOIV010000080.1, read on the forward strand.
TCGTGGGTGTACTCGCCCTCGAACATATCGAAGCGGATCTGGTCGGGCTCGGGGGTATGCGTATCGGCATCGACGAAAATGAAAACAGCCGATCGGTCCACAAAGCGCCGGATCAGCCAACCGCAGGCGATCCGGTCCACAAATATGTTTTTGCGCGTCACCCAGGTTTTGCCGCGCAGGCCGTCGAGGGTGTGCATGGCGGCACTTTCATTGGACGACTGTCCGGACAGGCGTGCGGTCAGGTCCTGAATCAATATTTCAGCGGTGCCGTGCTCCGGAGCGTGGAAGAAATCGATGGCCGCCACCTCGTCGAAACGTCGCTGCAGCCGGGATACCTGCGCCGCTCCCCTGATCGCCGGATCCTGGGGATCGATCCGTCCTGCCGACCAGTCCGAGAGCAGGGCATTCGCATCCTGGATGATCTTTTGATAATCCGATTTGCGCGCCGTCTGAAACAGGGCGATGACCTGTTCATCGGCCAGTCCCTCCACAAAGCGCACAATGCCGATCGATCCGTCTCCGCCGCCGGCGACGATCGCCTTGAGCGTCCAGCTCAAATCCTCCTGGGACTGCTCAGAACAGGGCATGACGTATACCGACTGCTTGATGGCAACGGCCCCCACCTGCTGCAACCGCCGCCAGATTTTAACCCTCAGCGCGTTTGGTTTGGGGGGGATCTGGTGAATCAGGAGCAGCCATTTGCCGCTTTTCCGGGGTGCCATTCAGGCCTCCTTATCAACTGTTACTAAAAAATGTAGCAACTGTTACATATTGTCAAGTGCGACCGGCTGCTATTTTCCGGCGAAACCCCTGAAAAACGATGTTACCCGTCGCATATTTGGTGTTGACAAAGCCGCCCGGTCTGAACTAAAACCCAAAAATATGACTGAGCGTTCGCTCGGATTTTAGATGGCGGTGGAATATTTTTTAGTATTTTCATTCATTTGAACATGATTCAGAATAAACACGATAATAACGGAATTCCGACACAGGTCAAAAACCAGGCATTGGTGGCACAGCGCCGGCGGCAGATCGTGGATGCGGCGGTGAACCTGTTTATCGAAAACGGATTCCACAAGACCACCACCCGCCAGATCGCCCAGGCAGCGGGGATCTCCATCGGTTCACTCTACGAATACATCGCCACCAAGGAGGATGTCCTCTACCTGGTGTGCGATGCGATCCATGCGGAGATCGAACAGGGGGTGGCCGAGGCGCTGAACCGGGCCAAGAAGGGCAAGAACCCGCTGGCCGAGGTGATCCGCGAATACTTCATGGTCTGCCATCGCATGAACGATCACATTTTACTGATCTATCAGGAAACGCAGTCGCTGCCAGGCAAGTGGCAGCGGGTGGTGCTGGAAAATGAAATCCGCATCACCGGCATCTTCACCGGTGTCCTGGCCCGGCTGACGGCGTCAGGGGATCTTCCGCACATCTCCCCGCGGCGGTTGGACCTGGTGGCCCACAACATCTCGGTACTGGGGCACATGTGGACCTTCCGGCGCTGGTTTCTGGCCAACCATTACAGCATCGACGAGTATATCGATTTCCAGACCCGCAGCATCGCGGGCATGTGCCGTGAGAATGCGGCTTGAAAAAAGGGTTCAAGGATCCAAGGGGGTCAAGGGGTCGAGCGGAATTGAAAAAGGGCTTCGCGGGTGACAGCGATTCAGGGTCGCTATGATGATGCACCTCGATAAGGGGTGAACGATTATCACCTGACCCCTCGAATCCCCGACCCCTTTCATGAAAACGGATACAGAATGGACGGATACCATTACTTAATCATGCAGGAGGGATGGAATGGAATTTGAGCTCAACAAAACCCAGAAGGACATTCAAAAGGCGGTCAGGGATTTCGTCAAAGGCGAATTTGACAAGGAGTTGGCCCTGGAGCTGGAGAAGAATCATGAATTTCCCCGAAAAATCTGGAAGAAGGCCTGCGACCTGGGTCTGATTGGGGTTCATTTCCCGGAAAAATATTCGGGGCAGGGTCTCGGTTCGCTTGAGGATATCCTGGTCATCGAAGAGCTGTGCCGCGGCGACTCCACCATCGGCAGCGCCATTGCCCTGGCCGCGTTCGCCTCGGAAATCATCATGCACTATGGATCCGAAGAGCAGAAGGAAAAGTACCTGCCCGCCGTGGCCGAGGGTGAAATGCTTTCCGCCGGCGCCTTTACCGAACCGGACCACGGCTCGGACATCACCTATATGAATACCACCGCCGTCAGGGACGGTGACGAATGGGTGGTCAACGGCGGCAAGACCTTCATTACCAACGGCGGCCTGGCCGGCTTTTACAATGTGCTCTGCCAGACCGACCCGGACGCCACGCCCGGCTACCGCGGCCAAAGCCTGATTCTGGTGGAAGCGGATCGGCCCGGCCTCTCCACCGCCGACGTGGGCAACAAGATGGGCATCCGCATGATGGCCACCGCCGAGGTGACGTTCAAGGACGTGCGCGTGCCCTTGAAAAACCTCATCGGCGAGGAGAACAAGGGCTTTTACCACGTGCTGCACTTTTTCGACGAAAGCCGCATCCAAGTTGCCGCCCAGGCGCTGGGCACCGCCCAGGGTGCCTTTGACCGGGCCCTGGCCTACGTCAAGCAGCGCGAGCAGTTCGGCAAGAAAATCGCCCAGTTCCAGGTCACCCAGCACAAGCTGGCCGACATGGCCACCAAGATCGAGCTGGCCCGCCTGATCACCTACAAGGCCGCCTGGAACTTCGACCAGGGCCGCATCGATCCCAAGCTCACCTCCATGGCCAAAATGTATGCCGCCCGCACCGCCGTGGAAGTGGCCGACGAGGCCATTCAGCTGCTGGGCGGGTACGGCTACATGACCGAGTACGAGGTGGAGCGCTTCTACCGCGATGCCAAGATCACCGAAATCTACGAGGGCACCAAGGAGATCCAGAAGAACACCATCGCCAGTGCATTGATCGGTAAGCTGAAATAGCTGTTTTCGACGTAGTCAACGATCCCCGGAAGGCAACCCGCTCACCCTGATATTGCGGTGCCTTCCGGGGTTATCCACAACCCCAGTTTCGTGGATGCTGCGACCTGAACCGTTCGACCGCCACCACAGCACCTTTCCAAGGATGTCCGACAGGCACCAATCGGCCTGCTCCGGATAGGGGAAAGCCACCTGCTCGGCGGAGCGTGACAACCAGGGCCAGCCACAGGAGGACGCATGAACGATGACATCCAGGTATACCGGCCCGTTAACAACGTCCGGGTCGTCACGGCGACATCCCTTTTCGACGGCCACGATGCCTCCATCAATATTTTCAGGCGCATCCTGCAGAGCACCGGCGTCGAGGTGATCCATCTGGGCCACAACCGCTCGGTGAAGGAAATCGTCGACGCCGCCATCGAAGAGGACGCCCAGGGCATCGCCATTTCCAGCTACCAGGGCGGCCACCTGGAGTTTTTCAAATACATGGTGGATCTGCTCAAGGACGGCGGTGCCGGACACATCAAGGTGTTCGGCGGCGGCGGCGGCGTCATCGTTCCCGAAGAGATCAAGGAACTGGAGGCTTACGGGGTGGCCAAGATCTACACGCCCGAAGACGGCACCCGCCTGGGGCTCCAGGGGATCATCAACCACATGGTCCAGCTCATGGATTACTCCCGCGCCGACGGCGCCAGCCTTGACCTGTCCGGCCTGGATGCGGACAACAAGCTGCTCACCGCCAACCTGATCACGGCCCTGGAGCAGGCCAAGGCCAAGGAGAACGGCCACCTGGCCAAGTTCCGCCAGGAGCTCAAAACCAGGATCGGCGACCGCAAGGTGCCGGTGATCGGCATCACCGGCACCGGCGGCGCCGGCAAGTCCTCGCTAACCGACGAGCTGATCCTGCGCATGCTGCATGACCTGAAAGAGATCCGCATCGCCATCATCAGTGCCGACCCGTCGCGCAGAAAGACCGGCGGCGCGCTGCTGGGCGACCGCATCCGCATGAATGCGATCAACAACCCCCGGATCTACATGCGCTCCATCGCCACGCGGCGCTCCCACACGGAGATTCCCGATGCTCTGGAAGAGGTGCTGGATGTGGTCAAGGCGGCCGGATACGACCTGGTCATCGCCGAAACCGCCGGCATCGGCCAGGGGGATTCCCACATCATCGACCTGGTGGACCTGTCCATGTACGTCATGACCAGCGATTTCGGCGCCGCCTCCCAGCTGGAGAAGATCGACATGCTGGACTTTGCCGACATCGTCGTGGTCAACAAGTTCGAAAAGCGCGGCGGCGAGGACGCGGTGCGCGACGTGCGCAAGCAGGTACAGCGCAACCGCAATGTCTTCGACCGGCTGCCCGAAGACATGCCGGTGTTCGGCACCATCGCTTCCAAATTCAATGACGACGGCGTTACCGCCCTGTACCACGCCCTGCTGGACGGCATCCGGGAGAAGACCGGCGTGGCTTTCGAATCCAGCCTGCCGCGTCCCGAGACCAAGCAATCCACATCCAAGACTATCATCATCCCGCCGGAGCGCACCCGCTACCTGGCGGAGATCGCCGAAACGATCAGAGGCTACCACCGCGAAACCGAAACCCAGGCCGACGCCGTGCGGCGGGTGTGGCACCTGGAGGAGACGGCCAGGGCACTGGCCGGTGACGGCCTCGACGGCGACACGCCCGTCCTGGTAGAGCGGCTTAAAGGAGAAATCGAAAAGGCCCGCGCGGCCCTGGCCGATGAAACGCAAAAACTGGTCAACGGATGGGAAAAGATCCGCGCCGATTACTCCGGCGACGAACTGGTCTATACGGTCCGCGGCCGGGAGATCCGCGTCCCGCTTTACAGCGAATCCCTCTCCCACCAGAAAATCCCCAAGATCTCCCTGCCGCGCTTTACGGACCCCGGTGAAATCTACAGCTGGCTGCGGCGCGAAAACCTGCCCGGCTACTTTCCCTTTACCGCCGGCGTGTTCCCCATGAAACGCATGGGCGAGGATCCCACGCGCATGTTCGCCGGCGAAGGCGATCCGGCCCGCACCAACCGGCGATTCAAGATGCTGTCCGCCAACAGCGAGGCCAAGCGCCTCTCCACCGCCTTCGACTCGGTGACCCTTTACGGCTACGACCCGGACCGCCGTCCGGACATCTACGGAAAAGTGGGCAATGCCGGGGTGAGTGTGTGCACCCTGGATGACGTCAAGGTGCTCTATGGCGGGTTCGAGCTGTGCGCGCCCACCACCTCGGTCTCCATGACCATCAACGGGCCGGCACCCATCATGCTGGCCATGTTCCTCAACACGGCCATCGACCAGCAGGTGGACAAATACACGCAAGAAAAAGGGGCGCCACCCGCTGCGGAAGAATATGAAAAGATCAAGGCCATGGTGCTCGAGAATGTGCGCGGCACCGTGCAGGCGGACATCCTCAAAGAGGACCAGGGCCAGAACACCTGCATCTTTTCCATCGATTTCGCCCTGAAGATGATGGGGGATATCCAGCAGTACTTCATCGACAACAACGTGCGCAATTTCTACTCGGTCTCCATTTCCGGCTACCACATCGCCGAGGCCGGGGCCAACCCGATCTCCCAACTGGCCTTCACCCTGGCCAACGGCTTCACCTCCCGGGGGTACTCGCCGCGGCATGCCCCTGGACAGCTTCGCGCCCAACCTCTCTTTCTTCTTCTCCAACGGTATGGACCCCGAGTACACGGTCATCGGCCGGGTGGCCCGACGCATCTGGGCCGTGGCCCTGCGCGAGAAGTACGGGGCCTCGGTGCGCAGCCAGATGCTCAAATACCACATCCAGACCTCCGGGCGCAGCCTGCACAGCCAGGACATCCAGCTCAACGATATCCGCACCACCCTGCAGGCC
>NZ_JBUOIV010000081.1:0-16691 GCF_055467485.1 Desulfosarcina sp.
TGTCATGAAAAGGAATCAGAAGGGCTTCACGCTGGTGGAGATCGCCATCGTGCTGGTAATCATCGGACTGCTGATCGGCGGGGTCCTCAAGGGGCAGGCCATGATCCAGAATGCCAAGGTCAAACGGGTGGTCAAATCTGCCGACGAGCTGCGGGCGGCCATCTACACCTATTACGACAAGTTCGGCGCCTATCCCGGCGATGAGAACCTGGCCGCCAGCCCGCCCAGCGATACCAACGACGGAAATGGCAACGGGCTGATTTCCGCCGCATAGGACCCGTTCGTCTTCCAGGACCTGGTGCTTGCCGGCATCATCGACGGGACCTTCGACGGCAGCGCCACCAGCCTTCCCAAGCATGCCTTCGGCGGTGTTTATCGAATCTACTGGGTCAACCCCGGCTCGGGCAACAACCATTACATCCGCTACGACAACCTGCCCTGGGACGTGGCCCTGGAGATCGACACCAAGTATGACGACGGCGTCTACAATACGGGCACCATCCGCGCCAACGAGAACTACACGGCGGCGGGCAGCCCGGTGGCATATTTTTACCTGCCGCTATAGGTTGCCTTAGCCTGCCTGTAATCTTGGAACTCTGCCGACGCCTCCACCAGGAACCATCCCTGTGGGGGCGGTGGTGTCATCTTTCGCCTCCGTAAATCGATGCGACGATCGATCCTTGTGTGGGACGCCATGAAAAACCGCCAAGCCGGCTTCACCATCATCGAGATGGCCATGGTCATGGTCATCATCGGGCTCATCGTGGGCTTCGGCGCCTCGCTTATCGGCCCGCTTTCCATCCGGGCCAAACGGATCGAGTCCACCGAAACGGTGGATGCCGGCGCCCAGGCGGTGGTCGGCTATGCCGCCGCCAACCGGGGGGTGCTGCCCACGGCAGCCCAGTTTCCCGGTGTCATTAAAAAACGCAACGACGCCTGGAGCCGGCCCGTTCAATACATCTATGACGCCGTTCTGGCCGACGGAAACCCGACCACCGGCGACCTGTGCACCCGGCGGACTACCCGGATCACCCTGCGCCAGTGCCCGGATGCCGCCTGCAGCGCCCCGGTTTCCGTGGCCAACCTAGCCTTTGTGGTGTTGAGCGGCGGTGAGAACTTCAACAACCAGACTGCCGGCAGCCTGGGTGTCAACGCGGCCACGGTCATCGACGTTTACCCCATCGGGGTGGGCGACGTGGACGGCTATGCCGCCGACCTCAACCGGGCCGAGCCCTTCGACGACATCCTCCAGTGGGCTACCCTGGACGAACTGCGCGGCAAGATCGGCTGCCGCAGCCCGCAGCTGGCGATAATCAACAACGAACTGCCTCCCGGTCGGACCACCAGCCCCTATTCGGCGGCGGTTTATGTCGACGGCGGGGTTCCCTTTGCCGCCGGCGGGGATTACCTCTGGTGCGTCGAGACGCCCACCGGTGCGGCCCCGGCTGGTTTGAACTTTCGCAACCACACGGACACGGGAGACATCGGATTCGACACGGACGGCTCCGTGCTGGCCGAAAGCAGCGCCGTCTGGACACGCGCCGACCACATTCTGATCAACGGCACACCGACGGTCGCCGGAAGCTTCCTGCTGACCGTCTGGGTCCGCGACAACTCCAATCCGGGCAACGACGCGGCATGCGCCGGCGGCGCCAGCATGGACAACTGTACCCGTCGCTCATATGTGTTGACCGTCAACCCCTGACAGACCATCGGAAAGCACACCCATGGCAACTCCCGGATTCTTTCGAACAGCGACCGGCCAGGCCGGCATGGCCCTGATGCCCATCGTGCTGACCTTCGTGATCGCCGGGGCATTGATCGGTGCCGGGATGCACCTGGTGGGCCCCGCAACCCGGCGGATGCGAACCGAGGCGACCCGCCACCTGCTCGACCGGGCATCCCGTTCCGTCATTGCCTGGAGCGCGTCCAACGGCCGCCTGCCCACGGCCGCGGAATTCGTAACGGCCGCCGGTGTCCGCGACGATCCCTGGCGGCGCGCGCTGGTCTACGTGTACGACGGCAATCTGGCTGCTTTTGCCGGAGGCGGGCTGTGTGGCCGGGAATCGGCGGGGATCGTCGCCAACGGGTCGGCCAATACGGCCTTTCTCATCGTCAGCGGCGGCGAGAATGTCACTGTCGATACCACACCGGGCGTTTCGGGGGCTTATACCGGCAACGCCGCCGTCTCTGTGCTGGACCTGGCCGAGGTCGTATCGCTGGCCGACCTGGGCAGCCGGGCCGGCTGTTTCGACCGTACCGCCGGCCGGCTGGCCATACTCAACAACGAACTCCCCGGAGGCTGCAGCGGCGAGGCATACCGCGGCGACCTGTTTGCCGAGGGCGGCGTCCCGCCCTACAACTGGACGGCAACCAGTCTGCCGGCCTGGATGGGCTTCGCCCCGGCGGGTGTGGCCTGCGACCTGAGCGGCATCCCGACCGCTCCCGGTGCCCACACGCTGGTCGCGATGCTGACCGATTCAGCCGGAAGCGTGGTGCAGCGGCGCTTCGATATCGGTGTGACCGCATGCGCTGCCGGCCCCTCACCAGTCTCCAAATGGGATTTCAACGAGGGTGCCGGCCCCACGGCCGGCGACGGTGCGGGATCCAACAGCGGCATCCTCATCGGGAACACCGCCTGGTCCACCGACACGCCGGACGGCAGCGGGTCCTCACTGAGCTTCGATGGATCCGGCGATTACGTGCGTGTGAGCGACCATTCCAGCCTGCACCTGACCGGCCAACTCACCTTGATGGCCTGGGTGAAAGAGACCGCTGTCGGCCAGTATGCCAAGATCATCTCCCGTCGGACCGGGTATTATTTTTACTTTCTGGGGGTGGACAACGGTCATCCCTATGGCGGCATCGGTGATGATGTCGATTACACGGTCACAGGTAAATCCCTGTTGATGTCCCTCGACCGCTGGAATCACCTGGCCATGGTCTACGACGACGATGTCGACCGCATGTTCCTGCACTTCGACGGTACCGAGCGCGAGACGACGGTGACGCAGAGCCTGCCGGCCCCCGCCGGGGTGGACCTGTCCATCGGCGCCGATTCCGAGGGGACCGCGAGCCACTTCACCGGGGATGTCGATGACGTGGCCATTTACGACAGGGCCCTGAGCGATGCGGAGATCCGTGGCCTGCTGGCCGGGCCTGCTCACCCCAACCGGGTGGTGTCATACGGGTTCAACGGCGCTGCCGACGACGGCGGGGGCGCCGGGCATGACGGTACGCTGGTCGGCGGGATTTACACGGCGGACCGTTTCGGCCTGCCCGATGCTGCCCTGCGCCTGGACGGCAACGACCATGTGCGCGTGGCCGATCATCCCGACCTGCGCCTGACCGGCGGGCTGACCCTGGCTGCCTGGATCCGCGAGCGCACGCCGGGAACTTATGCCAAGATCGTCTCCCGGCGCGCAGGCGACTACTTCTACTTCCTGGGGGTGGACAACGGCCGGCCCTACGGCGGCATCGGCGACGGCAGCAGCTACACGGTGACGCGCAAATCCATCGCCATGATCCCGGACCGCTGGCATTTCGTGGCCTTTGTCTACGACGATGCCGCCGACAGCATGCGCATCTATTTCGATGGCAGCTTGGATGAAACCGCCGTGAGCGTGAGTTTGCCCCTGCTGCCCGGCGTCGACCTGACCATCGGTGCCGACAACGAGGGAAGCCAGCATTTCTTTACCGGATCCATCGACGGCGTGGCCGTCTACGACCGAGCGCTGACGGTGGACCAGATCAGGGAAGGGTACTGAGGGATAGCCTCGAAGCTCGAAGCTCAAAGGGCGAATGGCGAAGCGTTACGCTGGGAGGTGGGTTTGCATAAAGACGCTCCCAACATTGATAAGGAGGTCCTCAGTTCTCGTTTTCCGTCCTCGGTCATCTGACTTCGGTTCTCAGAATTTTCCAATCACATCGTACAACGGCAGGAGGATGGACAGGACGATGAAACCGAAGATGCCGCCCAGCATGATGATGGACATGGGTTCGATGGTGGCGATCATGGTCTGGACGGTGCGCTTGGCCTCCCGGTCGTAGTAGTTGCCCAAGCGTTCGAAGCAGACGTCCAGGGTGCCGGTGGTTTCGCCGTTGCGTATAGCCCCGAGCAGCAGCGGGGGGAAACCGCCGGCGCGGTCGAAGCCGTCTGAGATGGCGTCGCCCCGTTGAACCGCGTCAAAGGCTTTTTTCAGCAGCATCTCAAGGTAGCGGTTGCCCAGCACGTTGGCCGACAGGATCTCGAAGATCCCGTTGATGGACATGCCGGCCTGGTACATGGTGGCAAAGTTGTGGCTCAGCCGTGCCATGGCGATGTTCGAGATCACCCCGCCGACGACCGGCAAGTTGAGAAGTTGCCGGTGAAACAGCACCCCGCCTTTTTTCGTCCGCTGGAGCAGGTAGACGGCCATTCCGGACAGCACCATAGCAGCGGTGATGGCGGTCCACCAGTTTCTGAAGAAGTGGCTCAGGTCCAGGATAAAGCGGGTCATGGTAGGCACCTCGACGCCCATCTGCACCAGCAGGCCGGCGAGTTGGGGCAGCACATATCCCACCCAGACGCCGATCACGGCCACGATGACGAGGATCACGAACGTGGGGTAAATCGCCGCCCGCCTCACCGTCGAGCGGATATCTTCCTTCCACTCCAGAAAGGTGGACAGATCCTTGAGACACTTGGGCAGGACGCCGGTTTCCTCGCCCATGCGGATGATGGCCAGGTCGAGCTTGCCGAAGGCTTTGGGAAACCGGGACATCGCCGTGGTGAAGGTGTTGCCGTTTTCGATGGCGATGCGTATTTCGTCGACGATACGCCGCATCGGCCGTGAGGGCAGTCCGACGGCATTTTCTTCGAGGGCCGACAGCATGGGCAGGCCCAGCTCCAGGGTCTGGTAGAGCCGGTGGTAGAACTCGATGATGTCGCGTTGGCGGATGCGATCTCCGAGGAAGCTTTTGCCCAGAAATCCGTCGGTGTGCAGCTGGCTGGATACCAGGGTGAGTTCCTTGTCCAACAGCTTGCCTTCCAGCTCCCTTTCGCTGGCCGCAATGGTGCTTCCCTTTAACAGGCGGCCGGCGCTGTCTATGGCCTGGTAGCCGAATTTAGGCATCGGCCACCACCCGGTAGACCTCTTCGAAGGAGGTGATGCCGGCGGCCGCTTTTCTCAGGGCCTGCTTGAGCATCAGGCTGGTGCCGGCGTTCACGGCCGCCTCTTCGATGGTGCTGTGCAGGGCCCCGGAGAAGATCAGTGCCTGGATCTCCCGGTCCACGCGGATCACCTCATAAATGCCTGTCCTGCCGCGGTAGCCGGCCTGGTAGCAGGAGTCGCATCCGACGGGGACCACCAGGCGCTCCGGCGGGGTGATACCGTGCTGGCGGAACAAGGCGATCTGCCGTTCAGTCGGTTCGGCGTGTTCGCAGCAGTTGGTGCAGATTTTGCGGATCAGGCGCTGGGCGACGACCAGGCTCAGGGATGAGGCCAGAATGCCCTTGCTCACGCCCAGGTCCAGCAGGCGGTTGATGGCCGACGCGGCGTCGTTGGTGTGCAGGGTTGAAAAAACCAGGTGGCCGGTCATGGATGCCCGCAGGGCCAGGTCGGCCGTTTCCGTGTCCCGGATTTCGCCCACGAGGATGATGTCCGGGTCCTGGCGCATGGCCGATCGCAGGGCGTTGCCGAAGGAGAGTCCCACCTTGGGGTTGACGGCGGTCTGGCGGATGGTCGGGATGACGTATTCGATCGGGTCCTCCACGGTCATCACGTTGATGTTGGGGCCGTTGACCGTCATCAGGGCCGAATAGAGCGTCGTGGTCTTGCCCGACCCGGTCGGGCCGGTGGCCACGACCAGGCCGTAAGGCCGCTTGATATGCGACAGGAAAAGATCGAAATCGGAGTCTTCCAGTCCCAGGCGCCGCAGGTCGCCGACCACCTTGCTATAGACCAGCAGGCGCATGACCGCGGTTTCCCCCAGGTGGGTGGGGAAGGTGGAGACGCGGATGTCGATTTCGCCGACGTCGCCGGTGTACTTGATGCGTCCGTCGTGGGGGATGTTGGGGTTGGAGATGTCCATGTCCGCCATGATCTTGAAGCGGGTGATCAGGCTCTTGTGAAAGCGGATGGGGAAGAGGAACTTCTGCTGGAGTACGCCGTCGATGCGGTAATAGATGCGCGACAGCTTCACGTCGGGCACCACGTGGATGTCGCTGGCGCCCAACACCAGCCCTTTTTCGATCAGGCGGTTCCCCAGCAGGACGATCTGGTTTTCCTCGAATTCGCCGTCGGTCACCGTGGCCCGCGTGATGTGATCGATGTCGACATCGATGGCCAGGGCCGTCTTGTAGTAAAGGTCGATGGCACCCGCCAGCCAGTCTTTGGAGGCGATGTAGGTTTCCACCCGGCAGCCGGTGATGCGTGCCAGCTTATCCTTGGCGACCACGTCAAAGGGGTTGTTGGTGGCGGCCAGGATGGTGTCGTCCCGCTTTTGCAGCGGCATGATTCCGTGGGTGGTGACGAACTCCTGGGGGACCTGGGCGATGAGCCCGGGGTCCACCTTGATGGCATCCGTATCGAGCAGCTTGGCGCCGCTTTGCACCGCCAGGCTCATCTGAAGTTGTTCCTGGGTGACCCAGTCCAGCCGCAGGAGCACGTCGCCGAGCATGATCCCGGTTTTCTTGGATTCCGTGAGGGCCATCTCCAGCTGATCGCGGTCGATGAACCCCAGGTCCATAAGAATGTCGCCGATACGTTTTGCCATCTTACCGCCCTGTTGCCGGTGATTGGGCGGTGTCGAGATACCGCCTGAGGGTCCGGATGCGCTGGGTAATGGTTTCGTGGTCGGTTTCAGATGATTCTGAAGAGATACGCAGAACGGCCTCATACCGCGAAACCGCCTCTGGATAATATCCCAGTGCGTCGCAGGTCACCGCCAGGTTGAACTGAAGCCGAGGGTCGCCAGGCCGCTCCTTTTCGGCTTCGCGATACAGGTCAAGGGCCTCGGGGAGCCGGTTCATCCGGGCAAAGGCCACGGCCCGGTGAAAACGAATTTCCCAGGGGGTCGCGTCCGACAGCGCGCTTGCCCGGTTCAGGTGCTCCAGGGCTTTTTCAGGGGCGCCCATGCCGATTGCCGCCATGGCCATGTTCAACAGCACGCCTTGGGGTCGCGGGGACCACTGTTCCAGCCGCTCGAGAAGGGGGGTGGCCTCGATGTAATTTCCCTGCTGCATGTACGCGGCGGCCAGGTTCAGCATAGCGCCCGGGTGGTTTGAATGAGCCTTGAGGACCTGCCGGTAAAGGCGGATGGCCTCGGCCAGGCGTCCGTTGCGGTGGTAGGCGCGGGCCTTATTGTAAAACAGATCCTCTTCCGCACCGGTCGGGGCGTTTTTGCGGACGGCTGCGCCTGTGCTCACCTTGCCCTTGGTCCGGGATGCTTGATCCGGTGCGGGCGAGGGGAGAGGCTTCACGGATGCCGGAGGTTGCCGGGATGCCGCTGCCCGGCTTTTCTCCGACGGGCCGGTTGGAACCGGACCGGGTTCGAAGGTGCGGAGTCGGGCGCTGGCTTCCCCTTGATCGGTTTGTACCGGCGCTTCAGTGGACGGCGCGGTCCTGGCGGCAGGCTCAACATCAGGTTTGTTTTCAGCCGGTTGCAGCGCCGGAGCGGTCTCTCCGGAGCGGGTGTCCGGCAGGTTGCCGTGGACCGCAGGAGATGGCTGTGCCGGATTGACGCCGGCTGTGGCCAGGCGATTGCCCTCTGTTGGATCCCCGGTTTCCAGGGTTTCGATCTGACGACCTGCCGATGCTGGCCGGGGATGACCATCAGACTGGTTGTGGACATCGGGTATCTTATCGCCGGGATGATCCGCCGGCGGCAGGGAGCGCTCCGGCCGATGCGCCATCGCCGGCAGTGGCCTGCCGGCGCCGGTCTGCAGCAGATGATTCCCGTAAAAGACCGCGAAGGTCAACAGGATCAGCCCTGCCGGAACGACGAGCCAGCGCCTGGTTAGCCAAGGCTGCGCGGAAACCTCAATAAAGCCTTGGGAAACGGGGCCTTCCGTGGCCTCACGCTTTTTTTTCCTCAGGGCATCGTTCATCAGGCTCATGCAAATGACTCCGGTTTCACGCTGTCAGACGGTGACGTGCGTCAGCGCGTCACCACCTGGGCCAGGATATGGCCGCTGCTGTTTATCCGCTCGGCGGTGACGGCTGCATCTTCAACCGATGCAAAAAGACCGGTATAAATTTCATTATCGCCCGCCGGACCCGTTTCCATTAGGCTGTCATAGCCGATTTCTGAAATAAATCTAAGAATTTCGGCATCCGACAGGTTCGGGCGCCCCGGCAGCACCCTGACCGTCCACGGTGTGTGGATGACCCGGGCCTCTTTCAAGCGGTGATCGGTTTTGTATTGGACGGCCTGGTCCCTGTTTTCGAATTTACCGGTGACAACCCGGTACCACTGCCCGCTCTCCACTGCCTGCCAGTGAGCCGGTATGGCTTTCTGGCGGTAATGGGCGATGCTCCGCCTGGCGTGCGCCACGGTGCGAAATGATCCCAACTGGAGGGCATACGTGGCGGGCGGGGCGGGATGGGGCACGCCCAGTTGCTTTTCGGCCATTTCAGGCAGACCGGGGCTGCCTTTTACACGGGCCGTTTCAATCTCTGCCGCCTCTTTGGAGGCCGTTGGCGGCCGCTTGCCGGGGCTCTTCTCGATTGCGGCGGGGCCGGGCTGGATCGGTGTGGCCGGGCTCTGGTCGCCGGGTCGCAGGGCCCAAACGACGGCGGCAAAGAGCACCATCAGCAGCATCGCGGCTGCCGGTAACCCGTAACGCAGGGTGGGGCGGCCTTTCCAGACCCTGCGTATATCCAGGTCCGGCAACTCGGCCAGGGCCCGGTTCACGTGGGCGGGTCCGATGGCCGGCGCATCGTTGACATAGCCGGCGGTGAGGGCAAAATCGCAGATTTTGTTGATCAGCCGCGGGATGCCGCCGGAGGGGTTGTGGATCAGTTGCATGGCGGAATGGGAAAAAGCGACCTGCCCCGTGTTGCCGGCCACGAAGAGCCGCCGGGAGATATAGGCCGCGGTTTCCTGGACGGTCAGCGCATTGAGGCGGCAATGCACGGCGATGCGCTGTCTCAGCTGCCGTAGCCGTTCGTTGGCCAGCATGTCCAGCAGTTCAGGCTGGCCGGACAGGACCACCTGGATGAGTTTGCGCTTGTCCGATTCCAGGTTGGACAGTAACCGAAGGTCTTCCAGGGTCTCCGGGGGCATGGTCTGGGCATCGTCGATGATCACCACGAAGGGACGGTTGGTGCCGTCGGTCAGCAGGCGCTGGGCGAGCTGGTCGATGAGCGCTTTTTTGGTGGTCTGCGGCGGCGGGGTCGCACCCAGGTCTTCGAGGATGCCAGCCAGCAGTTCATGACCGGAAATGGACGGATTGATCACGTAGACGGTTTCGGCGTCGAGGCTCAACCGATCGAGCAGCGTCCGGCACAAGGTGGTCTTGCCGGTGCCCACCTCCCCGGTGAGCAGGACAAAGCCCATGCGGGCGTCGATGGCGTAGTCGATCTTGTCGAGAACCTGCCGATGGCAGCTGGCCGAGAAGAGAAACTCGGGGTCCGGGGTGATGGCGAAGGGGGCTTCGCGAAGCTGGTAGTAGTCCAGGTAGACCCGATCCGGTGGCGTGTCCACCGGGTCGGCGACGACAAGTTTGAACATGGGTTCCGACATCGGAATCCTCGTGGGTTGCGGGTCCGGCGCAAGGGGGCGATCAGGGAAAATAGCGCCTGATCATATCCGGGCTTCTCCACCAATTATCGGTCTGGATGATGAGTTCTTTAATTTGTTTTTCAACATCCTGACGAAGGGCTTCGAAAGCGTCGGGATCGAGCCGGCGGGGGACATGGATGGGCGGGGTAAACCGGATGAAGATCCGCGAGAAGGGTTTGGGTACCATGAAGCGGTCCCAGCTGTTGAAGGTCCAGCGACGCTCGGCAGAGGCGATGACCGGCAGGATGGGGGCGCCGGAGAACTGGGCGATGGTGATCAGGCCGGGCTTGACCACCCCGAAAGGTCCCTGGGGGCCGTCGACGATGTGCCCGACGCGGTATCCCCGGCGGGTCAGGGAGCGGAGTTCCTTGAGCGCGTGGACGCCGCCTCTCGTAGACGATCCGCGCACCGAACGCCACCCCAGAATATCCACCACCCGGGCGATCATCTCACCGTCGCGGCTCTGGCTGATCATGATAGCGATGGGCTTTCTGGTGGCAAAGAAGGTGATGCCCGGGAAAAACCGCTGGTGCCAGGAGGCGTAGACCACGCTGCCGTGGGTGTCGAGCGCTTCTTGTTCGTGGTGCGTATCCACCAGCCGGTAGCGGTAGGTGCGGGAGATGAGCTTGACCAGCGCCAGGCCGGCCCGGGGAAAGAGCTGGCGGTAACAGAAATCCTTGAGGGTGTCCTTGATTCTCATGGAATTGCCGGCCTGAGCGCAAAGACAAAAAATGGCAGGCCAGGAGGGATTCGAACCCCCAACACCCGGATTTGGAGTCCGGTGCTCTACCAATTCGAGCTACTGGCCTGCAACGTGGTTGGAGGCAGGTTATACAACAGATAATTGAAAAAGTCTGCCAAAAAATGATTCGGCGACGGCCCTTTCACCCGTGCGGCCGATCCGGTTCAGTATCTGGGATCGCTAAAAAACTGAATCGCTCAGTTTTGGCTTCAGCGCATGGGTTTTTTGAAAAGCGCCGCGCGGCTGACCCGGACGTGGGGGCGGTCCGCCAGTTCGAACCCGATCTGCCTGCACAGGTTCACCTCCTCATCGAACAGTTTGGGTGAGGTATGAATTCTCGGCTCGACCAGCAGATAGGCTCCGCCCTCCTTTAGGTGTGAATACCAGGTCCGCAAAAAGGCATCTTTTCGGTCGACTTCATGCAGCATCCAGAAGGTGAGAATGAAATCGAGCGGTCCGCGGATGTATTTATTCTCGCTGCCAGCAAGCACGGTCTGGATGCGAGGACCGGCAGCGTGCTTACGGGCGCGCCTGTTCAATACGTCGAGCATCTGCTGCTGCAGGTCCACGGCGAACACCCTGCCCGAATCTCCCACACAGTCGGCCATGGCGATCGAGAAATATCCCATGCCGCAGCCGACGTCGGCCACGTGGTCGCCCTCGGACAGGTAGGGCTTCAAGATGACGCGGGTATCGTGAAGCCACCTGCGCAGCCGGTTGTCCCACGTGTAGGCCAGCCACCAGGGGCAGGTGTGTTCGTCGAACAGCAGGGCTTTTTTCATCCAACGCATGCTGACACCATTGCTCGTGAGATTGCCGGAAATCCACCTAGCGTGTCGTTCCGGATGGCAGGAAGGGCCGGTCCCAACCTAATCGGGATTCGTTTTTCGTCGTTTGCTATTCTATGTCCATCAGCAGGCTTGATTCAAGCCAAATCCGGATGCTTTTTCAAGTTGACGTGGTGTTTCTGCATTCGATTTTTTTCCTGGAGCCGGATGCCAGGCCCGCCGGCACCTGAAAAAATGCTGGATGTGGAGAAAATGACTATTGTAGTTTGTCGGAAAACCGGTATAGCATGGGAGTCATTCCAACCCTGTTTTCTTAGCCTCAGCCAAACGGGACGGAAGATTTCTTAGCGGGTTGTATGCTTCAATTCTCAGGCTCGTGTCCATCCAGACACAGGAAAACCGGCCATCTGTGTGTTGACAACAAAATTACTCCGGTTTGCCGTGGGCCTGACGTGAGGTCTCGCTTTGACCTGGGGCCAATTGCCTGGTGGCCAGTGCCACTTGGAACTTCCTACTAGCAAGGGGGTAGCTGCATGAATATAAGAGCGGGTATATTTGTCGTCGCCGTAATCGCTGACGTTCTACTTCTCGTTGCCGCCGGAGCTTATGCCAAGCCAGCGCCGCTGACTGCAAAGGAGTTGGTCGAGCATGCCTCTCTCAAGGAGCATGTGAAGGAACTCGAGGACGGCGAGATTGTCATGATGAGTCAACCGGAGAGGGAGGCCGCCAACCAGCTCAATGTCCTGATGCTGGTCCTGGTCCCGGCGAAATTGGAAAAGACAGTCGAGACCCTTCAGCACCAGGCCACAGCCCCGGACGGTCCCGGCATCCTGGCGATCGGTGAGATAAAGGCGGCGGCGCCGTCGGAACTGGACAAGGCCTTCACCGGCCTGGCATTCACACCCCAGGAAAAGGGCGAGGCAGAAAAAATGATGGCGGTGGGTGCCGGCGATGCCTTCAACTTCAGCATTGATGAAATTGCGCTGATCCAAGAAAAGGCCAAAAAGGTCAACGATAGGGAAAAGGACGGCGCCGCCATAAATACCATGTCCGGGGCCATCCGCGAGGTGCTGAAAGGACGGTACCTGTCCTACCGGAAAGCGGGGCTCGAGGGACTGGCGCCTTACCAGTTCGGTTCGTCGAAGCAGGTTCACCCATCCGCGGAACTGATTGCCGCCACCGAGGACATGCTCCTCGTCAAGGAGCGGTTCCCGGACTACTACAGCTGCCTGCGCTTTTACCCTGAAAAAAAACCACCGGAACTGGTTCACCAGTTCTACTGGGCCAAGCAGACGGAATCGGACCGCCCCCTGTTCGTCCTCAAACACTGGATACTGGATGTCCAACCCAACTATGCCCTGATCACCGAGAGGCGTTTTTACCTGAACCACTCGCTGAACAGCCTGCAGGTCGTCATCGGCTGCCTGCCCCACGGGGACAGCACCCTGGTGGTGCTCTTGAACCAGGCCTTTACCGAAAAAGTGAACATGGCCATCGGGAAGAACATTGCCAAGGCGATCGGATACCGGGAGGTTGAAAAAAACATTCGCCCCATTTTCGAGAACCTGCGCAAGGCGCTGACGCGCTGACAAACCTTTACATTGCCAGAACCGATTGACGCCAAACAAGAACCGGGAAGTCCGAAAAGCAGCCGGTCGATCCAATTTCAGCAAAAAATCGGAATTGTCGATCTGTCGATAAAATTAAATACATTATCAGGTGGTTATCTTTTCGGCTGGATTGATTGCAACCGGTGTGGCCGATCACGACGTGAAGAAGCGGAACTGCCGGTTCCCACCGTGATTAGCCGGATGCCCGAAACATGCCGTAATTTAACAATAATAATACCTGGCACGGTTTTGGCTCTCTTTCACTCGGCGCACGAAACCAGATCGACACGCAAACCCGCAATCAAAGGAAATCGAACCATGCTGAAAAGGAAACCATATGTCGAGCAGCACAAGACAGCCGCCGAAAGCCAGCTGGCAATGCACGAAGAAACGCTCAAATCGATCGGGATGACCGAGAAACAGATCCAGCGGGATTCACGGGTCAGGCACATCAAGGGAAAGATCCGCCAGGCCAAGCAGCAGCTGGCCGGCATTGCCGAACTGGAGGCGCTGATCGCCCGCAAGGCTGAAATCAAGCTCGAAAAACAGGCCCTCGAAAAAGTGAGCCAGCCCAAGAAACGGCGCGCCCCGGAACCCGAGGCCAAAAAAACCAAGAAAGAAAAAAAAGAGAAAAAGATGGCGGCTTCAGAGGCAGAGGAATAGAACCGGGTTACCCAATCAGGGATCAGGGTTAAGCGCAAGGCTTGACCGCTGTAGCGAGTGCATTCCCCGCGGCTTGCCGCGGGGAATGTTCGATCAGCTGGAGATAACGTCTTCAGATGTCATCCTGAAATGCTTGAGCAGCGGAGAACTCCACTTTTCGGCATGCCAGATCATTATCACGGATGTCTCCAATTCCTGCCCCCGCCACTTCAGCTTCGACAAACGCCCTTCCGCCAGTTCTCTTTGAACGGACACCTCTGGGCAGACCGTAAAGCCAATACCCCGCTGCAGGCATCCCCGCAAACTGTTTGCGCTGGAAAATTCCAGTTTTGCGGGTAGGATATTCAGTTCTTCGAGCGACCGCTCGAAAGCCCGGCGATAACTTCAGTCGGTTTTCGGAAGCAGGATGGTTTGTCCTTTCAAATCGTTCGGTATGACCTTCTTTTGTCTCGACAGCGGGTGCGTGGGGCCGGAAACCAGTATAAGGTTTTCGGTTTTCAGCAGGCGAACGTTGACATCCTTGATGTGAATCGAGTCGGTCATCAAAAACGCCAGGTCGATGCGCCCGGAATTCAATTCCTCCCTGAGCTGCAGGTCTGAACAATTGATAAATTTCAACGTCACCCGCGGGTTGTCATTGTGAAAGCGATCCACGACTTCAGGCATGTAGACGGTCGCCAGGGTTTCCGGAATACGGATGGTCAAGGATCCGCGGACATTTTTAGCACCGGTCATCTCCGAGCGAATTTCATCTGTCATCTCTGCAATGCGGCGGGCGTATTCATACAGTTTCCGTCCGGCATCCGTAATGATGACGCGGCGGCCAATGCGGTCGAACAGCTTTAACTCCAGCTCGTCTTCCAACGAACGGACCTGCGCGGATACTGATGATTGGGCCATGAACAGCTGCTCGGCCGCTTTGGAAAAGCTTAACCGGTCGGCAACAACGCGAAAGGTCCTGAGTTGGCGAAATTCCATATTTACCCTCCTATCGCCGGGAACGATGGGTTGTATCGGAACAAATCGTTGGACACGATTGATCATCCATATTAATCGTTAATTACGAATCGAACAACCATTTTATAAGGGGGACACGATGAAGACGATTACAGCGACTGAGAGACAAACGGCAAGCCATAAGGCGGCCGACTATTTTGGAAACGGGTTCCACTGCGCCGAAGCGGTTGCGGCGGCCGTGCTGGAGGCTGTCGGTGAGGACCCGTCGGAGGCGGCGGCGCACGCAACCGCTTTTGGCGGCGGGTTCGGCCGGACTTTTGAAGAAGCCTGCGGCGCGCTGTCAGGCGCTTTCATTGCAATCGGGCACCTGTATGGAAGACGCCAACCGGGAGGAGGGTGGGACCTTCCGGCCAAGCTTGGCGCCGAAATCCGGCAGCGGTTTTCAGATGATTTCGAAACCACGCACTGTGCAACGCTTCGCCAGCGGTTTGGCCAGGAACTGCAAATGGCTGAATGTCGACAACTGGTCAAAAAGGTCACCGCCACACTGTTGGCCATGTTGACCCACGGCCATGACAACCTGTCGGCATTGCCTTGTGATCGTCCGGTCGGCAACCGCCACATTGAAGCATGAGAAAACGGTTGATCGATATCTCCCGGCAGACACGATGCAGGGCCAGTAAAAGGCCATCCGTAAACCGATGAACGGATCGGAAGTGTTGACAGGCAGTGATTTTAATTTGATGCGGACGATCAAGAAGGAGAAGCCATGGTTGATAGGCTTGAGTTGGACCGGACTCACCATTTTATAATGAGCACGTTCGTCAAAACCGGTCTCGCCCCTCACTACACCGATATTGCACGTGAGTTTGACGCCTATCCGGTCGAAGGCAAACGCAAGCTTCACGCGCTGATGGACGCCAAGCTCGGGTCATGTGGCTGAACCCGGATACCGACGTTATCGTAACCGTTGGGTCTTTTAGCAATCTTCCCGCGCAATATCGCATTACCGTTCACGGCCAATAAAAATGGTTTGCCCCGTGAGGCTTCGATGCCCTGGCAGTTTGCTGGGGCCTTCCCGGGCCAAACCATCCAGGTGGATGCATCTTGCCTGGATGGCGGCGAGCCCATGCGTCTTGGCCTGCGAGATGGCGTTCTGAAAAGCCAGAGTCCTTCGGGGATTGTGGAATGCACCAATGTCCCCCTGGAGGAATGGGCCAGGAACTGGTCTTTTACATGAGGGCGCATGAATCTCTTCCGGTCGGAAGAACATGTGAGAAACTGGTCAGAATACCAAGCCGGGACATTGATTTCCGGCTACTCCCCTCTGTTTCTGTGCACCCGCAGCGTTCCATTTGCCTTGGTGATGCGCCGACTGCTGACCAGTCCTGCAGATAGTTTCGACCGCCGCAGTCAGTAAATACTTGCGACGTGGCTTAAAAATAGCCGAGGCAGATGCATTGAAGTTAAGGGCGTACTTCTTGACTCTCGATGGTCATATGTTCGACCGCTGCTTACGAATTATTTTCGATGATCGAGTCGGTCACCACGATCGGCGTGTCGTCGTGCATGGATATGCCGTCGTAAGCCGGGTACCAGGAGCCACCGAGATTGTTCGTTATGGTGGAATCATCGATGATGATATCGCCCGTATGGTCGTTGGAAACAAAGAAGATGGCCGAGCCGTGTGCATTGACGTCGTTGTATTGGATGCGAGAACCGAGAACGGTCAGCCTCATCGTGTTGCCGTCATTATAGATGGCGCCGCCGCTGCCGCCGCCCGGCGTATCGGGTTGTGCCGGATTGGCGCCGTATCCAAGGGCGCTGTTGTAGGAAAACAGGCTGTTGATGATGGTCCATGAGACGCCGATGCTGCTGATGGCGCCGCCGTTGGATCCACGGTTGCCGTATCCTTCAACACCGCCGAACGTGCAATTGACGATATAGACGGGCAGCCCCTCGTATTGGCTGAACACCCGGACGGCCCCGCCGCCCACATCCGGGCCTTCATTGGCGCAGACATTGTTGAAAAAGCGACAGTTGACGGCCTTGAACCGCCCCCCGCGCACCCAAATGGCCCCACCGCCGTCATATTCGGTTTCAGCGCTGGAATTGCCATTGGCAAAGGTGATGTTCTGTACCGTCAACCGCGGATGATCCTGGTTC
>NZ_JBUOIV010000082.1:0-15723 GCF_055467485.1 Desulfosarcina sp.
AAAGCCCGGCATCCAGATCATTCGCACCGCCGGCAAGATGCACTACGAGTTCGTCATGAACACCACCCAGGCGCCCTTCGACAACAACGACGTGCGCATGGCGCTGAAGCTGGCCATTGATCGCGAGGATTTCCTCAAACGCATCTGTCACGGCTACGGCACCCTGGGCAACGACCATTCCCTGTGTCCGGCCTACCGCTATTACGCCAAGCTGCCCCAGCGCGTGTACGATCCCGACAAGGCCCGCTGGTACATGAAAAAATCCGGCATCGGAGACTACACTTTCACAATCCACGCCGCCGAACTGCCGTTTACCGGCGCCATCGACGGATCGCAGCTTTACGGCGAGTACGCCGCTAAGGCCGGCATTAAGATCAAGACCATTCGCGAACCCAGTGACGGGTTCTGGACCAACGTCTGGCGCCAGAAACCGTTCATCACCTCCCGCTGGAGCGGCCGGCCCACCGAGGACACCATGCTGACCCTGGCTTACGGCACGGGATCTACCTGGAACGAGAGCTACCTCAGCAATCCCCGCCTGGATGAGCTATTGAAGGCTGCCCGCACGGAGTTCGACACGGAAAAGCGCCACCAGATATATACCGAATGCCAGCAAATCATCCGCGACGAGGGCGGCACGGTGGTTCCGGTGTTTGCCGACTTTGTGGATGTGGCCAACGATCGGGTCAAATTCGGGGAACGCGCCTCGGACTGGCCCCTGGACGGCGACCGTTGTGCCGAACGCTGGTGGTTTGAATCCTGATTTAAAAGCATCGTAATTTCCTTTTTTTAAGGACACGGACGAACACGGATTACCCGGATATTATCAGCGATAAAAAACCAAATATCTGTGAAAATCTGTGTTCCAAATCAACTTGAAACTATCGCATCTTTCAGCCCGGTCTCCGAATTGATGGTCACCTCCGGGATGCCGGAAGGGCTTTTCATTGTCCTGCAGACTATCTTGAGACCGGGCAACGAAGACCGGCCGCCCCGTCCCTATTACGGGCACCAGGCCATTGACACCGTCGCATGCGGCGGCCGGCCGGTAAACACGATCGGCAGCAGCCGCGGTATATCATTTTGTATCCGTCCATGCTGGGCGAAATCACGATCCCGGCAGCGATGGACTGCCTTCGAAAGCAGCTGGATTCCAACCAGATCATGAACCCTGAAAAGACTTGGAACCGACAGCCGCAGGCAAAGACGGCGGATGGGCTGTTCAATTTCACTGCGATCAACTAAGTACTTTTAACAAAAAGATCATCAAGGTAAGGGAGAGTTATATGGATTTAACCCGTTATGAAAAAGAAATGCTGGATGGAAAGTATGGTAAAGGTACTGCCATGGCCATGAAAATTCAGGTGGCCATCGGCGAAACCTTCGACGCGGAAAGAATGGTAGATATCACCCGGGCCCATGTTGCCCTGAGCGCGCAGGATGCGGATTTATGGTTTGTTGAAAAGCTTCTGGAAAATGGTGCCTTCTGTAAGGTGTCTCCCACGGTGAACCCCAGTATCGACCTTAAATACCTCAATGATCATTTATGTGAAATCCCAAAGGCCGGCGTTGATATTGTTACGTCAACCAATGAAGCATATAAAAAAATCGGAGCGACCCTTACCTTCAACTGTACGCCGTACCTCATTCAGAATGTGCCTGTTTTTGGAGAAATTATCGCATTTTCCGAATCCAGCGCAACGCCCTATGCAAATTCGGTCATCGGCGCCAGATCCAACAGAGAATCATCCCAGAGTGCGCTCTGCGCGGCGGTTACCGGCAAAGTGCCTTTATACGGTTTATTGCTGGACAAAAATCGAAAAGCGGAAATCCTTGTCAAGGTCGAGGCGGATATTCAAAGCGATTTTGATTATCAACTGTTGGGGTGGTGCTATCCTGAAAAATATAAGGGACTGGAGGTTCCCGTCTTTTGCGGGATAAAAAAGAGACCGACTCCGGAAGGCTATATGAATTTTGGCGCGCAGTTAAATACCTCGGGAGCGGTATCGATGTATCACATCCAAGGATTTACCCCTGAGGCGCCCACCCTGGAGGAGGCCTTCGGCGGAAATTCGGTAAAAAAAAGCATAACGATTACGGATGAAGATATCGATATGGTGCGAAAGAAACTCTGCGGTGAACCTGGAAAAATTGATTTCGCCATGTTCGGTTGTCCGCATTTTACCATTTCGCAGGTTAAGACCGTGGCCGAAATACTGGACGGAAAAAAAACGGCGGTACCCTTATGGATACTGACCAGCTCATCAACCAAAGAACTGGCAGGTCGGATGGGATTTTTGAACATCATTCAGAGAGCCGGCGGACATATCATTCCAAATACCTGTATCGATGTTCCCCCTTGCTGGTACCCATACTACGGAAAAACCGGTGTGACGGATTCTCCCAAGTGCGCCTATTACTATGAGATCAGAAAAACGAATTTTATTATCAGGCCTTTGAAGGAAAGTGTCGAAGCCGCGATCAGGGGGGAGGTAATTGAATAATGGAAATAAAATGCCGCAAAATATCTGAGGGTAAAGTAGATGGCGAGGTTATTGTTTCAAAGGATTCCGTTTGCTTTTATTTAGTGGAACCTGAAACAGGCGTCGTCGTTGAAAAAAACCACGATATCGAGGGCAAGAGCATTGCCGGTAAGATCCTTGTCATGCCTTCGGGAAAGGGAAGTTCGGTGGTTCAGGCCGATGGCTTGTTCAAGCTCGCAAAAAATGATAAAGCGCCGAAAGCCATGATCATTGAGCATGCCGATACCGTACTGGTCACCGGTGCGATCATTATGGAAATTCCCATGGTACACAAAGTTGAAGCCAAATTTTATAAAACCGTCATAGACGGCGATGTCGTAAGTCTGGATGCCGATAAAGGGATCATCCGTTTAAACGAATAAGGTATACACAATGATGGTAGAACTTAAAATTTCCTATGGGGAAAAATTCCTGTCCGTTCATGTCCCTGAAAAGAACCTACTCGATTATGCTTGCCTGCCCGATGTTCCAGGCGTAGCAAACGAAGCAGAAGCGATCACCCGGGCGATCAAAAATCCTATTGAAATGGATTCGCTGGCGAAGCTGGCAGCACCCGGTCAAAAAATCGCTATTATTGTCGATGATATCACCCGGCCGTCACCAACCCACAAGTTTTTGCCCCCCATTGTAAAAGAGCTTGAAAGTGCAGGTATCAAAGATGAAGATATCACGGTGGTTTTTGCCACCGGCTCCCATCGTCCGCACACGAATGAAGAAAAACAATTTCTTTTGGGGGCCGAATATGCATCCCGCTTTAAGACCATCGACCATGATGCCAACGATAAGGGGGGCATGGTTTTTCTGGGACACACGTCCCGGGGAACACCGGTTGAAGTAAACAAACATGTCGCAGGGGCCGATCTGAAAATACTTACCGGTCTGATCAAGCCCCATTCATATGCCGGGTATTCCGGCGGCGGCAAGTCCCTTTTGCCCGGAGTATGCAGTATGGATACGATCATCGCCGATCATGACTACGACTCCACCCTGCATCCCAACGCACTGGTGGGGCATATGGAAGGCAACCCCATCAGGGTCGATATTGAAGAAGCGGCCCTGTTTGTGGATAACTGTTTCATTGTTAACGGCATCCTCAACTCAAAAAAGGAAATCGTCGCTGTTGTGGCCGGCGATATGATCAAAGCGCATCGTGAGGGGGCCAAGCTTTTGGATACATGGGCAAAGGTTGAGGTCAAAGGTCCGGCCGACATCGTTATTTCTGGCTGCAGCCATCCGACCAGTATCAGCTATTATCAGGCGGCCAACGCCATATCACATTGCGTCAGGATTCCACACCCCATTGTGCGGCCGGGAGGCACGGTAATTGTCGCCGCCCCCTGCCCGGATGGTCTGGGAAGTGACGGTCCCTTTTATGACTTGGTAAAAGAGGCGAATAGCCCGGGTGAAGTTCTGGAGAAACTGCGCCGGCCGGGTTTTTTTGTTCACGACCAATGGGCGGCCCAAAGCTACTGCGGTGATCTAATGGTTGTAAACCTTATCATGGTGACGGATGCGATTGATCAAAAGACCGTGGAGGACATGCTGGCGACTTATGCCCCCTCGGTTAAGGTCGCCCTGGATATGGCCCTTGAGAAACTTGGCCCACAGAGCAAGGTTGTTGTAATCAGCGACAGCCCGTATATCATACCGGTTCTGACAAAGTGATGCATCTTTGAAAAAGCCAATGGACTCGACAACATATTTGGTATTTGCTATAAGAGGACGATTTCTGATAAACATTGCACAATGCTGCCGGCGAGAAGAATCGAGCGAGGAGGGAAATTGAGGTTTCAGATTGTGTAAATCACCAACAAATCAGACTTACATGACTTCAACCTATTGGATAATTGAAATATATAACCCAAATATAACAACGGCAGCTGCAACTGAAATATATGCTTTAAGCAGCGTTTGAGGCGGTTTTTTTTATGGAAGAAAATATCAAAGCGTTCTTGCGGGTACTCGATGCATCGGACAACTCCACCGGTGGCGGTACCGCCGCCTGCGTCGCCGGATCCATGGCTGCCGGACTGATTGGCATGGTTGCTCGTCTGTCCATGGGCAAAGACGGCTTGGAGCCGACGGCGCACTATGAACGGATTGCCGTGCGTGCTGAGGAATTGACCCACGAGTTATTCGACGGCGGGCGGATTGACTCCGAGACCTACGCGGTCATCAGTTCGGCTTACAAAATGGCCCAGGAGACCCCGGAGCAAAAGCGAGCCAGAAGCACGGTCATCCAGAAGGGGATGAAGCATTGCGCCGAGGTGCCATTGGCCAATGCCCGTCTATGCCGTGAAGTTTTGAGTCTGGCCGACACATTGGTTGAAAATTTCAACACCAATGCGACTTCGGACTTACAATGCGGTCGGTATCTTGCCATCGCGGGACTCAAAGGCTGCGCAGCCAATGTCCGCATCAATCTTCCCCATATAAAGGATCAAGTCGTCGTTAAGAGGCTTGAGGACGACTTAGCCGCAGTGCTTTCAGAAACCGAAGTTGCCTGATCAAGGAGAATAATAATGAAGGCCCTGATGTGTGTGCCCAATATAAGTGAGGGGAGCGATCTTAGTGTTGTCGAGAAGGTTGTGGGCACCATTAAGTCCGCTCCCGGAGTAATGCTCCTCGACTACTCCTCTGACGGAGACCACAATCGCTCGGTTATTTCCTATATCGGCGCCCCGGACCCTATGGTGGCGGCCACGAAAAATCTGGTTAAAATGGCGATCGATTCTATAGATATGCGCACCCATAAGGGTTCGCACCCGCGTCAAGGCGCGGTGGATGTGGTCCCGTTCATCCCGGTGCGTGGAATATCGAGTGAAGAGGGCATTGCCATCGCCCACAATTTTGGTAAATGGGTGGGTAATGAACTCCAAATACCCGTCTATTTTTATGAGGACGCAGCGACCCGGCCTGAGCGACAGAGTCTGCCCAAGGTGCGCAAAGGCCAGTATGAGGCCCTGGCGGATAAGCTCAAGGACCCCTTCTATGCGCCTGACGAGGGGCCGTGTAAGTTCGTTGCCAAGACAGGTTCCATCCAGGTTTGCTCCCGATTTCCATTGGTCGCCCTGAATATCAATTTGGCCTCCACCGATCTGGAGATGGCCCAAAAAATTGCCAAGAGCGTACGCCATATCAACGGCGGGTTCCGTTATGTTCGCGCTATCGGGTTGGCTCTGGGAAAGGAAATGCAGGTCCAGGTTTCAATGAATCTGGTTCACTACGAAAAAACTCCCATTCCCATGGTCGTGGAGGCGGTGAAGCGTGAGGCAGCCCGTCACGGGGTCAACGTGGTGAAAAGCGAACTCGTCGGACCGGTTCCCATGGGAGCCATGGTACAGGTTTTCAGCTACTATCTCCAAGCTCACGATTTCTCCATGGATCAGGTCCTGGAAAACGCCTTGATCGGCTGGTCCGGCGAATAGGAAAACACCATGAAGCCGAAGATCGATCTTTTCATCTATGGCGCCTCAGAGGTGATCACCTGTGTCCCGGGTACATCAGGCTCGCTCGGCCGAATCCCCGACGGTGAAATTGCGATCGCCGATGGACGAATTGTGGCCCTAGGCCGACGATTGTCAGGAGAGCAAGGCATCGACCTTGACGCGGCCGAGAAAATCGATATCGGTGGCAAGATCGTTGCTCCCGGTTTCGTGGATTGCCATACCCATCTGGTTTTCGGACGATCCAGGGTCATGGAATACGCCCTCAAAATGACCCAGAGTGTCGCGGAAATCGAAGCCATGGGGCTGAAAACCGGTATCCCGGCCTCTATTCAAATGACCAGGGAAGAAAGTGAAGACGCCATCTTCGCGGAAGCGCTGGATCGTCTGAACCGTATGATGGGCTATGGCACCACAACCGTTGAGAGCAAAAGCGGTTACGGCATTCGTCTGGCCGACGAACTGAAGCAATTGCGGGTTAATCGAAGGCTCGCACAGGCTCAATCTGTCGATGTTGTATCCACCTTCTTGGGAGCGCACGATTTTCCGCCCGAGATCGACCGGGAAGATCCGGTGGCCAGACAAGCCTATATCAGGGAATTGATTGAGGAGATGATCCCGCGGGTGGCCGCAGACGGCCTGGCCGAGTTCTGCGACATTTACTGCGATACCGGTTACTACACCGCCGAAGAGTCGGAGATGATACTCAGGGCCGGGATGGCCCACGGACTTAGACCCAGGATTCACACCGACGCTTACGCCAACATTGGCGGCAGTTCGCTAGCGGCCAGCCTCGCGGCCATATCCGCCGATCATCTCAATTACACGTCACCGCAGGAGATGCACCGCTTGGCCGAGGCCGGCGTGGTGGGCGTGGTCCTGCCTGCCCTGGATTTTGCAGTGGCTCATCCCAACCCGTTTGATGCCAGGGCCATGATCAATGCGGGTATGACACTGGCCTTGGGGACCAATCTGAATCCCGGCAACTGGACCGAATCGATGCAGGTGGTGATGCAGCTGGCTTGCCGGAATCATGGTATGTCGCCGGAGGAGGCCATGCTGGCGGCAACGGTAGGGGCGGCCAAGGCCGTCTGTCGTCAGGATCGAATCGGCTGTCTGGCCGAAGGGTATCAGGCCGACATTCAGGTGTGGGATCTGCCCACCTTCGAGGATGTCGTTTACCGAATCGGCCACAATGCCGTATCCATGGTGCTGAAAAGGGGCAAGGTTGTGGTGGAAGAAGCGGCCTCGTTCCCGCACCGCGAAATACCGGCGGTGTTTTATAAGGGACGACGGTCCGAAGCGACGGTCACTCTCGGCCCCGAGGGCGGGCGCCATTGGCGCCGCGGCCCTTGCAGCAAGGAAGACCAAAACTGCTCGAGCAGATCCGATAACAATGGAGAATAATCATGAAGGACAGGCTCAAGCTTCGGTTTCTCACCGAAGATGACGTCGATCGGATATATGAAAAGTCTCTCAGCCTCCTGTCTGAAAAGGGTGTGAAGGTTGAGTACGAAAAGGCTCTGAAGATAATGGACAAAGCCGGCGCCGTGGTCAATTATGCCACCGAAAACGTCAGGTTCTCCAGAGAACTGGTCGAAGGTGCACTCAAAACGGCGCCCAAAGCCTTTACCGTAAAGGGCAGCCGCGAGCGGCACGACCTCGAACTGCCCCACCCCAGAGGATCTTTCTACACCAGCACCTGCGTGCAGTCGATGAAATACTGGGACCCGGAAACGAAAGGATACAGCGATGTGACGGCCAAATCATGGGCTGAATGGTGCCAGTTGGCCGAAGTGCTGGATAATGTCCACAAGATCGCCATCCAAACACCCATGGACGTACCCGAGGAAACCGCCGACGTCCACGCCTTGAGCATCCAGCTCCGAAATACAGCCAAACCGTTGATGATTCTGGCCTATTGCCCGGAAACGGTCGACTACCATTTCGAACTCTTGCTGGCCAGGGCGGGCAGCCTGGAGGCCTTGCGCGAACGACCCATCGCGCTGACCTATCCGACCTCCCTTTCTCCGTTGAAGTTCAAACCCATGGATCTGGAAACCATCATGCAGTCATGCCGTTATGGTGTTCCGATTGTGGGCAACTCCCTGGCAATTTCCGGGGCAACAGCGCCGGTGACCGAGGCGGGCACCGCCTTGCTGGCGGTGGTCGAAATTTTGGCGATGCTGGTCATGAGCCAGATCTTCAAGCCGGGAGTGCCGTACATCGGCTCGACCTACACCACCACCATGGATATGGCCACGGGCAGCGCCCTTTTGGCCAATGCGGAAAGCATGAGAAGCCGGGCCGCCGCAACCCAGGTGATCAAAGAAAAATTGGGTATTCCGGCCGAGACCTTCTCTTTCATGGCCGACGCCTACATCTCGGACGGACAGGCCGCCATGGAGAAATCACTCATGCCCGCTTTGCTCGACCTGTCGGGCAGTGACATCCAATACGGCATGGGCCGTTTGGGCGGGTCGACCTTTGCCAGCCCCATCCAGATGGTCATCGACGACGAGCTGTTTACCATCATTGAGAAGTGTAATTCGAAGATAGAGGTGAACGATGAAACCTTGGCAGTTCAGGAGATTATAGACAACGCGCCGGACAGTCAATTCGTCACCAGCATGCACACATTGCGCCATTGCCGGGAGATTATCCGTCCCAGTCTGTTCGTCGCCAAGGGTGTGGGCACCTGGGAGGACGAAGGCGCCAAGGATCTGTACGAACGCGCTGTTGAAAAATACAAGGCCTTGAAACAGAAATGCCAACCCCAGCAGTTGCCCGATGACGTGCTCAAGGAGATGGACAACATCGTAAAGCATGCCGATTCCAAACTGGCCGGTAAACACAATTAGAAAACCTTGCAATACATCTTGGCGCTTGGCGATTACGATTTACAGGGCCGGGAACTGCTTGCAGTGAACCGGGTTTGCGCCTGCTTTAATTAGACCGATCGGTTCCTGAACGGGATAGGTCCGGATGTGGGAGATGAAAGGATAGAGTTTTATGGGAAATGATGAACCCGAGGGGAATATCGTTCGATTTGCACACCGTGAGCGGAGGCCCGTATGACCAGCCGGACCATCATTTCCGATGGAACGGTCGGCACCCTGTGCAGGCAGTGTGATATGTATTGCGGCATCAATATTCAGATCGAAAACGGCCGGCTGACAAAGACCACCGGTGACAAAAGCCATCCAGTCGGCCGCGGGAAAATCTGTCCCAAGGGCACGGCCGCCTTGGAGATGATCTATCACCGTGACAGGATCTTGAGCCCCCTTAAGCGAATGCCCAATGGGCAGTTTGAACCGATTCCCTATGACCGGGCAATCACTGAAATTGCCGATAAAATATCTGCAATCAAGGCCGACCTGGGAGCCAAATCGGTGGGTGTATGGACGGGTGAGGCGATCGGTTTTCTTCAGCAGGAAGAGTATGCTCGACGATTCAGCCACGCCCTCGGCTCTCCCAATTATTTCTCCGCCGAGTCGGTCTGCTACGCGGCTCGCCACATCGCCTATTACCTCGTCCAGGGATACTATCCCACCTGTGAAGATTACGCCAATTCAAGCGTCATCCTGATCTGGGGGGCCAACCTAGAAATTACGCACCCGCCCTTTATGCGTGAAGTTTTGGAAGGCAAGCAAAAGGGCGCCAAGATAGTTGTCGTTGATCCCCGCAAAACCAGGACCGAAAGGCATGCCGACCTGGTCGTCAGGACCATTCCCGGAACCGACGGCGCCCTGGTCTGGGGGTTGATCAACCATTTGATCCAGAATGGTCAATACGACACCGAATTTGTCCGGCAATACACGGTCGGTTTCGCCGATTTCAGGGCTTATGCCGAGAAGTTCGATCTGACCTATGTATCCCGGGAGACCGGGGTGCCGGTCGATACCATTAGACAGCTGGCCGAACTGATCGGCCGGAATGTGCCCAGGATATCCCAATATGTGGGCATCTCGTTCGAACACCAGGTCAACGGCGTGAACGTTATCCGGGCGCTGGTATCTCTGGGGAACATTTGCGGTTCGAGTGATATCCCCGGCGGCAGCCCGTGGCCGGACCATCCGGATGTTCGGAGCCTGACGCTTTACGACCACCTGCCGTTGGCTGATTTTCGGCCCATTGGGGCGGAGAGGTTCCCTCTGTTGTACCAATTCCGGAAGCAGTGCTCATCGCTGATGGCCATGGACTACATGTTGGGACAGGGCGATTATCCGCTCCGCGGCTGCATCATTTCCGGGGCCAATCCGGCACTGACCAATCCCAACGCTGCTAAAGTGAAGCAGGCGTTGAGCAGCCTGGACCTGCTGGTGGTCAAAGACCTGTTCGCCACCGAAACGGCCCGGCTGGCCGATTACATCATTCCGGCGGCCTCATTTTTGGAACGTAGCGAACTTCACTACTATCCCTACAAACATCTGGCCGCCTTGACCCGCAGGGTGATCGAGTTCGAGGGGGTTCGCAACGAATACGATTTCTGGAAGGATTTGGCCGACGCACTCGGGTTTGGCGAGCGATACTTTCCCTGGCCCGACGAAACGGCTGTCAACCGATGGATAGTTGAAGGCAGCGGTCTTGATTTCCAGGCCCTGGAAAAGCACACCTGCGGGGTTGTCTACGCCCCCGTGCGATGGCGTAAATTCGAGCATTGCCCATTTCCGACACCCAGCGGGAAAATTGAACTGACGACGGACGTCACCACGTTCAGAGGATTGCCGTCCATCCCGGTATACCTCCCACCCCGGCATCGAATCGGCTGTGGTGGTGCGGCTACCTTCCTGCTGGCCACCGGTGCACGCAGCCCGTTCTATTACCATTCCAGATACCGCAACATCGAGCGCTTCCAAAAAAGAAACCCCGATCCGGTAGTGGAAATCAATGTGCGGGACGCCGAGCGTCTGAGCATTTCCAACGGTGAAAAGGTCCGCATTGTCAGCGCGACCGGTGAACTGGTGATTTCAGCAAAAATTCTAAAAGCAGACGAGGTGTTGCCCGGACTACTCCAGATCGGTCACGGTTGGGACCAGGGCAATGTGAACCTGCTGACCGACGATGCCGATGTAGATCCCATATCCGGCTATCCGAACTTGAAACACGTTGTCGTCAGGGTTGAGAAGACCCAAACTGAATCCGCAATTTCCGGTTAAGTGACGTTTTTGCCTTCAGCTTTGGGTGCTTTTGCGCTTTGCCATATTTTTGGTTTCTGGCACTTAGCGGCCATCAGCGCCGTCCGTTTTCGTTCTGGCGGTTCAGCTTGTCGGGAAACTGGGATCGCGATTAGATATGAGACTTGCTTGTCCATGAAAAATTCAATCTATCAATTTTGCAAACGGAATTACCTGTTTGATATCTCGGCTTACCTGGTTTTGATGATCGGCGGTGCGCTCATCCTGATCAAAGGCGCTGAAGATCAGGGGTATTACTGGCAGTGGTTTCGAATTCCCCGGTATCTTTATGAATTCGACGACGGCCGCTTCATTGCGGGGCCCATTCTGAAAGGGCTCAAGGTCACCCTGAACATTACCTGGATGAGCCTTGTTCTGACTTACATCATCGGGCTTGTCACCGCCTTGATGCGCCTTTCCAACTCGTTGCTGGCAAGGGGTATTGCCCGGGTTTATCTTGAGATTACGCGCAACACGCCATTGCTGGTGCAGATATTCTTTATGTATTTCGTTGTCGCCCCCATTCTGGATATGGACCGGTTCGCCGCCGGGGTCCTGGCGCTGAGCCTGTTTGAAGGGGCCTATGCCTCGGAAATTTACCGGTCCGGCATCGTGGCCGTTAACAAGGGACAATGGGAGGCCTCCTACACCCTGGGGCTGAGTACGTACCAGAATTATCGTTACATCATTTTACCGCAGGCCATCCGGCGTATTCTTCCGCCTTTGACCAGCCAGGCGGTTTCCCTGATCAAGGATTCGTCCCTGGTCAGTGTCATCGCCATATACGAGATGACCATGTACGCCAATGAAATCGCCTCGGAGACATTCCTGGTATTTGAGATATTCTTTACCATCGCGGCAATTTATCTGGCTCTGACCATTACATTATCGCGGGTCGTAGCCTATTTTGAAAAACGCACCAGAGTCGTTTCTTGAGTTTGCTCACCGCCGTCTGCCCAATAAAGGTGGGGATGAGTTGAAATAAGTATCCTTGACAAATTTAGCAACCATTGAGGCACGCCCATGAGCACCAAACAATTTGGCGATTACATTATTCGCGTTGACAGCATCGACAAGACCTTTGCCAATGGTGTGGTGGCGCTGAAAGATTTTTCCACGGACATTCGCCGCAGCGAAGTCGTGGTCCTTATCGGACCGTCCGGATCCGGAAAATCAACATTTCTGCGCTGTCTGAACGGGCTGGAGGAGATCGATTCAGGCTCGATCACCATCGACGGCATCCCGCTTGACGAAAACAAGAAGAACCGCCTGGAAATCCGCAAGGAAGTGGGCATGGTGTTTCAGCACTTCAACCTCTTCCCGCACCTGACGGTTTTGAGAAACATCACGCTGGCACAGATGCTCGTCCGCAAACGGCCCAAGGCTGAAGCCGAAGCCGAAGCCATGAAATTGCTGAAGAAGGTGGCCATATCAGAAAAAGCCGACAGTTTTCCCAACCAACTCAGCGGCGGACAGCAGCAGCGTGTGGCCATTGCCAGGGCGCTGGCGATGAAACCGAAAGTCATGATGTTCGACGAAGCAACCAGTGCCTTGGATCCGGAGATGATCGGGGAGGTCCTTGAGGTGATGAAAGACCTTGCGGTCGAAGGTATGACCATGGTCGTCGTGACCCACGAAATGGGATTTGCCCGGGAAGTCAGTGACTGGGTTATCTTTATGGAGAATGGCATGAAGGTGGAAGAAGGAACGGCAGAACACTTTTTTACCGATCCGAAAGAAGATCGCACCAAACTTTTTCTCAGTCAAATCCTTTAATTAAGGTATGGGAAAACATCCATGATAGTTTTTCAACAGTCTGATAATATTGAATTCCCTGCTGCTTGTCGTAAGGCGGCGGAGATGGTGTTGCACGGGGTCGAACTGAAAGCAAGCAATGGATCAACGCCCCCTTCAGAAACGGCTCCCGGAGTATCCGCAAAATTACCATAGAGGAGAGAAAACCGGAAGAAACTTTCAAAACCGACCACCACCAAAAGCAAAGGAGACCAAGACAATGAAAAAGGGAAGGATGACTAAAAGACGTTTATGGGCGATGGCGGCGGCAGTTATGATAACGCTGATGTTCTGCCTTGCGGGATCGGTGTCTGCCGATGATATTAACAAACAAATTGCGATGTCCAGCATCATCGACAAGGTGATGCGCAAAGGTACCCTGCGAGTCGGCCTCTCTTCATTCGTGCCCTGGGCGATGCAGGACAAAAAGGGAGAATGGATCGGGTTCGAGATCGACGTGGCCAAGCAACTGGGCGAAGACATGGGGGTCAAAGTCGAGTTTGTTCCTACCAAGTGGGAAGGTCTCATTCCGTCGTTGCTGACAGGCAAGTTTGACCTGATTATCGCCGGTATGACCGGAACGCCTCAGCGGGCCTTGAAAATCAACTTCACGATTCCCTACGATTATTCGGGCATGAATGTCGTGATTCACAAGGATTTTGCAGCGGGGGTGACCAACTATATGGATCTGGACAAAAAAGACAACACCATTATTTCACGGGTCGGCACCACCGGCGCCGCTTTGGCCAAGGAAACCTACAAGAATGCCACGGTACGGCTGTTTCCCGACGAGGGCCCCATGGTGCAGGAACTCCTGAACGGCAAGGCTACCGCTCTGCTGGCCTCGGCACCTCAACCGGCCCAATTGGCCGCTAAATATCCCGACACGCTGGTGCTGCTGGATGAAAATCTGGTGCAACAGCCGATCTGCATCGGCGTTCCCAAGGGCGATCCGGATACGCTCGCCTATTTGAACAACTGGATTACCGTCGTGCGCAACAACGGTTTCATCCAAAAGAAGGTCGACTACTGGTGGAAGAGCCTGGAATGGGAAGCGCTGCTTAAATAAACTTCCAGATAGAAAAGTGCAATGGTTCCGGATAGTTTTGACGGATTCATTGCACTTTAAAAAAGAAGCCTTCAGGAAAATTTGATGTACAAAAAAAATATCCGACTCAAAAAATCCGACTTCATTGTCGGCGCCCTTTTCCTGATGGTGTGCGCGGCCACCTATTACCGGGTGGAAATCGGGCTCAACTACGATTGGAACTGGGGAAAAATCCCCCAATTCCTGTTCCGCTATGATGAGGCGAGCGGAAAGTGGGTATCCAACGTGTTGATGTGGGGCCTTTTCAACACCATCCGTCTCAGTATCTTCGGCACCCTTCTGGCCATTATCCTGGGCACGATCATGGGGATCTGCCGGTCATCCAAGGTGGTGTTCTTCAGGCTAATCAGCGGGACCTATGTCGAGACCATGCGCAACCTGCCGCCGCTGGTGATCATATTTTTGGTCTATTTTTTCATCGGTAACCACCTCCTGCCATACAGCCATCTGGGCGATGCACTGCAAGGCCGGGACAACCTCCTGGTGACGCTGGTCACCTTTTGCTTGGCTCCGCCGGAGAGCCTGACGACCTTCCTGTCGGCCCTGTTCACCCTGGCAATTTTCGAAGGTGCTTATATCACCGAAATTGTCAGAGCTGGGATCCAGTCCATTCGCAGAGGCCAGTGGGAAGCAGCCCACTCTTTGGGCATGACAAAATACCAACAGATGAGATACATCATACTGCCCCAGGCCTTCCAGCGTATTCTGCCGCCTCTAGCCGGCCAATTCATCTCTCTGATCAAAGACTCATCCATCGTTTCGGTTATTTCTATAGCCGAACTATCCTTCAGGGCCAATGAACTGATGACCGGTACCCTGCTCACCATGGAAATATGGATAACGGTTACCGTTATGTATCTCATGCTGACGCTGCCCTGTTCCATCGCGATCCAGATGCTTGAAAATCGGGTGGCAAGAGGGTTGAAGTGATGCCGGCCCGAATGTTTCTGTAAAAAGTGTAAGGATCTTCTTGCGTTGGCTTCGCCTCCTCTTCAGGAAACATTTACGAATTCTTTTTCACGGATAGGAGAGTGGGAACAATTGATGATTCTAAGTACACGTCTGCACAAATACGATGACGTATTAGAGTTGCATTTTTGACCTATTCATGGCATAATCCTTCCACGGAAAGGAGGTGATTATGCCAAGAAAAAGCCCATATAGGATCATATTAACCGCAGATGAAAAAATACGATTACAGGCTATCGCACGAAAATATACGTCACCGTATCGTGATGTCATGCGGGCCAAGATCGTCCTCCTTGCCGCTGAGGGGTTTTCAAACAAGCAAATCGGTCAACGGCTTGAGTTGCCTCGACAGATCGTCTCCAAATGGCGAAAGCGCTTCTTTGACCAACGCCTGGCCGGTCTCCAGGAAAGGCCACGGCGCGGGAGACCCGGCGCTTTTTCCCCCTGAGATCATTGTTGCTGTCAAGGCGCTTGCCTGTCAGTTGCCCAAACAGCTCGGACTTCCTTTTTCCAGATTTACACACGATGAAATCGCCCGGCAGACTGAAAAACATGGAATTGTAGCTTCCATCAGCGGCAAAACTGTCTGGCGCTGGCTGAGCAAGGATGCTATCCGCCCCTGGTGTTACCGAAGCTGGATTTGGCCACGAGATCAAGATTTGGAACAAAAAGCCGCAAGGGTCCTG
>NZ_JBUOIV010000083.1:0-15595 GCF_055467485.1 Desulfosarcina sp.
TGACACCACCACTCCTTTTGGACACCGGCAATACATTTATTCAGATGCACATACGCACACCATTTTTCGGGTGTCAGGGTGTGCTCATCCGGTCTTGCGCCCTTGTCTTCGCCCCCGTAGCGGAACTCGTATCCATTTCGTCGGCCGCAGTTCGGGCATGTTATGGTCAATGCCATGTATGATCCTCCTAATTCCAGGGTCCATATTCGATTGGCGTCGCAATTTCGCCCATCAACCGATGCTGTTCGTAACGCCCCAGGTGAAACGGCTTCAGGATCGGCTGACATTCCCCATAGGCCAGATAGGCGGCCATGAGCTTGCCGGTGGCCGAGCAGGACTTGAAACCGAAGTAGCCCCAGCCGCAATTCATATAAAACCCCGCCACCGGGTCGTTTCCGTCGATGATGGGCGCCATATCCGAGGTCATGTCGGCCAGTCCGCCCCAGATGCGCATGAATTTGACACCGCGCAGGCAGGGCAGCCAGTCGGACAGGGCCTCGGCCTGATGCTTGATATAATGGGCCGTGTTCTGGGTCGTGTAGTTGGGCCACTGGTCCATGTGGGCGCCGGTGGCGATTTCACCTTTGAGGGTCTGGTTGGCGTAGCAGTGGTAGGCACCGGACGAGACCACGTGATCGAGCAGCGGTTTGAGCGGCTGGGTGACCATGGCCTGAATGGTGAGCACGGCGATGGGCAGCTTGATGCCCAGCATGTGGTAGATCAGGCCGGCACTGTATCCGCCCGCACTGACCAGCACCCGTGGGGTGTGGATGCGTCCGCGGGAGGTCTCAACGCCGGTGACTTTACCGCCTTCGGTGTGGATGGCGGTGGCTTCGGTGTGCTGGTGGATGTGCACGCCGTGCTTGGCGGCCCCTTTGGCCAGGCCCCAGACCACGGCATCATGGCGCACGATGCCGCCGGGGGGATGGAACATGGCTCCGTGGATGGGGAATGTGATGTCTTCGGAGATGTTCAGGGCCGGCACCAGCTCTTTGGCCTGCTTGGCGTCGATGAGGTGGCTCTCCACGCCGTGAAACTGGGCGGTGGCGATGGTCATGCGGGCCGCCTTCATAGCGGCTTCGCTGTGCATCAGGTTGAGGTTGCCGCAGTTGTTGAACATCAGGTTGTAGTCCAGCTCTTTGGTGAGCACCGGCCACAGGTCCAGCGCTTCCTTGTAAAGCGGAACGTTGTACTGCGTGCGCTGGTTGGCCCGCACGATGGCCGTATTGCGGCCGGCACCGCCGAATCCGATGAAGCGTTTTTCAATGATGGCCACATCCGTGATGCCGTGCTCCTTGGCCAGGTAGTAGGCTGTGGCCAGACCGTGAAGGCCGCCGCCGATGATCACCGCATCGTAGTTGGACTTCAGTCTGGTTTTGTTGCCCCACAGGGGCTTGGATTTCCAGAACATACGCTCTCCCTACATGGTTTAAAGATAAAAAGTGCGTGGATGAAGATGAAGCATGAAACGACTAGTTGTCGCGGATGGTATCTGAATGAAATAAAACATGTCAATAATAAAATTTAATATTGAATAAAAAATCTGCAAACAATCTTGACAAAAAAATAGTATGGTAATAAAAACATGTAAAAAAAATAGTTTATACAACCTTTAACTTGATGAAATAAAATTTTCATTTTGGGTTCATTCAAGGGGCTTATCATGAACGATTCCCAGGCACATCCGGTGATCAAAGGCATTGTCAACCAACTGGATACGCTGACTCCCAAGGGGAAGATACTGGGCAGCTACATTATCCAGAACCCGCGCAAAGCGGTGTTCATGACCACGAAAGAGTTGTCCGAGGCCTGCGGGGTCAGCGAGGCCACGGTGGTTCGGTTTGTTGGCCAACTGGGCTACGGCGGCTATGGAGAATTCCTGCAGGCACTGCGGGATTTCGTGGATTCCGGGCTCAGCCTGCCGGACCGGGTTGATCTGCCCGGAATGAAGGGGCCCGGTACCGATCTGCTGCACCGGGTGGTCTTCGAAGAGATGAGCAACCTGCGGCAGTTCTACGAAACCATCGACATGAAGGTGCTGGATCGCATCGTCGAGCAGCTTCAAGCTAGCCCTGCCGTATATATGGTCGGTTCGCGGGTTTCCTACACGTTTGCCTACTACATGGGCTGGTCGCTGACCAAGGTCCGTCGGGGCGTCCATATCCTCAAAGGCAGCGACAGCACGGCCATCGACTGGTTGACCAATGCGCCCGATAACAGCCTGGTGACCATCATCACCACCTCACGCTACCCCAACGAACTGATCAAGCTGGCCAAGGTCGCCCGGCGGCTTCAGCACAACCTGCTGGTGATCACCGACAACACGCTGTGCCCGGTGATCCCCTTTGCCCACCTCTCCCTGGTCGTACCGTCCCGCTCGATTCCCCTGATCGGCTACCCGACAACCATTTCCTGCATCATCAACTACCTGGTGCTGGAACTGGTCAATCGGCAGCACCCGCAGCTTAACGCGCACCAGGAGCGGTTAGAGCAGATGTATCTGGAAAACGATATCCTGTTCAACATGTACGCCCACGAGTGAGGAGAAAGGACTGAAGACAGAGGACGGAAGACTGAAGACTGAGGTCTGAGGACGGAAGTAGGAGCGGCCTCCAGCCGCGATCGGTTTTCTGACTTCTGACCGCCGACTCCGGTTTGCCTGATCGCAAAAAGTGTGGCATGCTTTTCAGCAGCCGGTCTGCCGATACGCCAACTTTGATGGAACTTTACGGCTATTATCATGAAAACGTCTCCACGCCATGTCATCGCCCGGACGCTCGATATCGGCTATGAGGAATTCCTGCCCTTTTTCGACGGTTTCAGCGAGGGACTGCTGATTGTCGACCGAACCGGAACCATCATCTATTATAACCCCACCATGGCCGCCATCGACGAACTGGACCCGGCCGAGGTGCTCGGGAAAAAAGTGGTGGACGTCTACGATCTGTCCGAAGATGGCAGCGTGATCATGCAGTGTCTGCAAAACCAGCAGCCTATCGTCGACCGGTCGCTGCTCTACCGGACGCGGCGGGGAAAAGTGGCCAATACGATCCATACCGTCTTTCCCCTGTTCAAACGGGATCGGCTGGAAGGCGCCATCTGTCTGGTGCGCGAATACAACGTGCTGGAAGAGACCATCTCCTCCATTTCCATACCCCGGCCCAAGCAGGTGCTGCCCAATGAGACCCGCTTTGACTTCGATGCCATCGTGGGCAGCAACATCGATTTTCTGAGGGCGGTCAACACAGCCAAGATGGCCGCCATTACGCCTTCTCCGGTGATGTTGCACGGCGAGACCGGAACCGGAAAGGAGCTTTTTGCCCAGGCCATTCACAACCACAGCGGGCGCAAAAGCGGCCGCTACACGGCAGTGAACTGCGCCGCCATACCCGAAAACCTGCTCGAAGGCCTCCTCTTCGGAACCACCAGCGGTGCGTTTACCGGGGCGCGGAACAAACTGGGGCTTTTCGAGCGCGCCAGCGGCGGCACCCTTTTTCTGGACGAACTCAACTCGATGGCCCCGGGGCTTCAGGCCAAGATTCTGCGGGTCATCCAGGAGCGCAAGGTGCGCCGGCTGGGTTCTCTCAAAGAGTCGGAGATCGACGTCAAAATCATCAGCAGTGTCAACAAGGAACCCCATGTGGCCATTGCTGAAAACAATTTGCGGCCCGACCTGTTCTATCGGCTGGGTGTGGTCTATATCCCCATCCCCCCCCTGCGAGATCGCAAAGAGGACATCGTTTTGCTGGCGCGTCATTTTCTTTCCAAGCACAGCTTGGCGCTCAACCGCAAAGTTTCCGACATCTCCGGTGATGTGCTGGCCCTGTTCAATGATTATGACTGGCCCGGAAACGTCCGTGAATTGGAGCATGTCATCGAAGGCGCCATCAACCTGGTGGTTTCCAGCCGAACCATCGAGCGCCGGCACCTGCAGTCCCATTTGACCACCTGGCGGCGGCTTCGGGGCGAACCGGACGCCATTCAGCCGCCGGTGGCCGGTTCGCCGTCAGATGGATATGCCGGCTACGGACTGGCACGAGCCGGATCGCCTGCCCCGCCTCCCGTTGCCGGTCGGCATCCGCTGGACAGCGGCAAGGGGCTGCTGGACCGCCAGGCCGACCATGAGCGGTCGGTGGTGGTCGCCGCCCTGGCCGCCCACGGCGGCAATATCACCCGGGCGGCAGCCAGCATCGGCATTTCGCGGCAGCTGTTCAACTACAAGATGAAAAAATACCGTATCGACCGGCGGGACTATCTGACATGAGCACGGCCGACCAACACCGCTTGTCCTATTTCGAGGCCATCGTCGAAGCCTTTGACGGTATGGTCTATGTCTGTTCGCCGGACAACCGCATCGAATTCGTCAACCGCCAGGTGATGGATCAGTTGGGCAGGGACCCGGTGGGGGAAGCCTGCCACCAGGCCCTGTACGGAAACGGTGAGATTTGTCCGTGGTGCCCGGAACAGGATGTCTTCCAGGGCAAGACGGTCAGATGGGAGTTCAGGCATCCGACCACCGGGCGATGGTACTACAACATGGCCACGCCCATCGCCAACGCGGACGGTTCGATTTCCAAATTGAGCCTGTGCCTGGATATCACTGAAAAAAAACAGGCCGAGAACGCGCTTCTGGAAAGTCAGCGCCGCCTGAGCACGCTGATGAACAACCTGCCGGGGATCGTCTATCGCT
Organism: Desulfosarcina sp.; assembly: GCF_055467485.1. NCBI lineage: Bacteria > Pseudomonadati > Thermodesulfobacteriota > Desulfobacteria > Desulfobacterales > Desulfosarcinaceae > Desulfosarcina > Desulfosarcina sp. Next base: position 4,691 of record NZ_JBUOIV010000083.1, read on the forward strand.
GCCGGGCCGACGAATCATTCGTCATGGAGTTTGCCAGCCAGGGCAGCAAGCGGCTGCTTGGTTTCGAGCCCCATGAACTCATCGGTACGGGACCCAATGCCTATCAGCGGATCGTTCACCCTCAGGACCGCAAAAACATGCTCGACCTGGTGCGTGAAACCGTGGCCATGCGGCGGCCATTCAGCTTCATCTACCGCATCCGGGCGGCCAGCGGCGAGGAGAAATGGGTCTGGGAGCAGGGCGAAGGGGTTTTCGATGACCACGACCGGCTGGTGGCCCTGGAGGGGTTCATCAGCGACGTCACCGCTTATAAGGAGGTGGAGCTGGATCTTCGCAGGGAGAACCTGCGCCTGCGTTCATCCATCAGCGACCGCTACCGCTTCGGCGATATCATCGGCAAGAGCGAACCGATGCAGGCGGTGTATGACCTGATTCTCAAGGCGGCGGCCAGCGACGCCAGCGTGATTATTTTCGGGGAGTCCGGATCGGGCAAGGAACTGGTGGCCCGGGCCATCCACCGGCTGAGCGATCGCCGCGCGGGGGAATTCGTTGCCGTCAACTGCGGCGCCATTCCCAGGGACCTGATGGAGCGGGAATTTTTCGGCCACATGAAGGGCGCGTTTACCGGTGCCAATGCGGACAAGGGCGGGTTCCTGGATTCGGCGGACAGGGGTACCCTGTTTCTCGATGAGATCGGCGAGATCGGCCAGAATATGCAAGTCAAATTGCTGCGGGTGCTCGACGGTGTGGGGTACACCCCCTTGGGAGGCATCAAGCTCAAGCGCAGCGATTTTCGGGTGATCGCCGCCACCAACCGCGATCTGGTCAAACTGGTCAAGGATGGGCGGATGCGCGAGGATTTTTTTTACCGCATCCGCATTCTGCCCATCCAACTGCCGCCGCTGCGAGAGCGCAAGGGAGATATCCCGCTGCTTATCGATCACTTCATGGCGACGCTGGCCAAAGGCGGGCAAGAGCAGCGGCACCTGCCGGTGCGGGTTCGCGAAGCTATGGAAACCTACAGCTGGCCCGGCAATGTCCGCGAGCTGCAAAACGTGCTGCACACCTACATCACCCTGGGGAAACTGGACCTGATGGGACAGATTTCAGACACCGCGGTAGACGAACAGGCAGCCACTGAAGCGCTTTTACCAGCCAGCGGCGGCCTCCGGCAGCGCATGGACGCCCTGGAGAAAAAGATGATTCTCAGCGCCCTTGAAGCGTCGCGATGGCACCGCGGGCGGGCCGCTGAAGCCCTGCAGCTCAACTACAAGACACTCCAGCGAAAAATGAAAGCGCATGGTATAAATTAGTCTTTATTTTGGACAATAATGTCTCAATACGATTAAGTTAAACCATTTCGGCGGATTATATCAAAACCTGCCGTCACGACCGGACAGATCTGTCCGGATCGTTTTGAACCGTCCCGTCTGAAAAAAAGAATGTTTCTCTTTCATTTCAACCGTCTGTAAAAAACCAGTCGATTGGCATAAAGATTGAAATCTTTCATCCGTTAGTGGCAAAGCAAGGGTCCGCTTTTCTTTTTCGCGGCCAGCCGCTATCCGTTCCCGCCTTTCGCAATGTGGCAAGGACCCTATAGAGCCCGCCATCATCAAGGTTGTCGATGGTCGGATTAACCTGTTTCACGCATGTCTGAGGGAGCGTCGTCCATGATGCCGACTGTCATCAATGAAAAATGTTCCGGCTGCGGAACCTGCAAACTGGCCTGTGCCATGGAAAATTTCAGCGCGGTTCAACCCGCCCGGGCGCTTCTGCGGATCGAAGGTCGTTTCCCCGCACCGGGAGACTACCGCATCCATTTCTGCGATCAATGCGGTGAGTGTGCCGACAATTGTCCGGTGGAGGCCATCGTCATGGAGTCCGGGGTCTACCGGGTGGACCCCGATCTTTGCACCGGCTGCATGACCTGCGTGGAAGTTTGCCCCAAAGGGGTCATGGTGGAACAACCGGAGTCCGAGTTCCCGGCCAAATGCATACTGTGCGGCGCCTGTGCGGAGATCTGTCCGCGCAGCGCCATCGTGATGACCGAGGTGGTGAATGCATAATTGACAATCAGAAAGGAAAGGGTATGAACGACAACACCATCGACAAAACCGTATCCATCATTTCGGCCCTTTGCTGCCTGGCCTTCGTCTTCATGACGATGGCCTCGCCGGACCAGGTCAAGGAACTGTTCGATAAAATCTTTAAGTTCTTCATCAGCAATTTCGGCTGGGCCTACATGACCTGCGTGGCCGGTTTCGTGGTATTCTGTCTAGCCGTTGCCTTTTCCCGCTTCGGCAACATCCGCCTGGGCAAAGATGACGAAACACCGGAATTCAGCCTCAAGGCATGGTTTGCCATGCTCTTTGCCGCCGGGATGGGCATCGGACTGGTTTTCTGGGGGGTCGCCGAACCGATCTATCATTTTGCCGGCCCGCCATTCGCCGACCCTAAAACTGCCGAGGCGGCCACCGAAGCCCTGCGCACCACGGTCTTTCACTGGGGGCTTCATCCATGGGCCTGCTATGCCACCGTGGCCCTGGTGCTGGCCTACTTTCAGTTCCGGAAGGGCTACCCCGGCCTGATCAGCGCCACGCTCACCCCCCTGATCGGCGAAAAAGCAGCCCAGGGGACCGCGGGCAAGGTCATCGACTCCCTGGCAGTGGTCACCACGCTGTTCGGCGTGGCTACGTCCCTGGGCCTGGGGGCCCTGCAGGTGACCACCGGCCTGGACCTGCTTTACGGCATCGGCAAGGGAACAGCGGTTTCCATCACCGTCATCGCCGTCGTGACCGCCCTGTACATCACCTCCGCCGTCACCGGGATCAACCGGGGCATCCGTATTCTGAGCAACACCAATATGGTCATGGCCTTCGGCCTGATGCTCATGGTGCTGATCCTCGGCCCGACGCGCTATATTCTAAACTCCCTGATCGAATCCATCGGCAACTACCTGCAGAATATCCTCTGGCTCAGCTTTTTCGTCGATGCCAGCGGCGGTGTGGCCAAGCATACCGGCTACGACTGGTCCGGGGCCTGGACGGTGTTTTACTGGGCCTGGTGGCTAACCTGGGCACCCTTCGTGGGTGTGTTCATTGCACGGATTTCACGCGGCCGGAAAATCCGTGAGTTCGTGCTGGGCGCCTTGTTGGCGCCGACCCTGCTGTGCGCCATCTGGTTCAACATCCTCGGTGGTTCGGCCATTTTCCTGGAGCTCAACGGCGCGCCGGGCATCGCCGACGCGACCTTCAAGGACGTAACCACGGCCATCTTCACGCTTTACAACAACTTTCCCATGAGCGCCTTTCTTTCACTGATCTCCATGGTCATCGTCTGCATCTTTTTCATTACTTCGGCCGATTCGGCCACCTTCGTGGTGGGCATGATGACATCCGGCGGCAGCCTGGAGCCCAAAACCGGTCTGAAGGTCTTCTGGGGGCTGGTGTGCTCGTCCATTGCGGCCATGCTGCTGGTGGCCGGCGGGCTCAAAGCCGTGCAGACGGTCTCGTTCGTGGTCTCCTTTCCTTTCATGATCCTGATGCTCTTCATGGCCTGGTCGTTTATCAAGGCCATCTCGGCCGAGACCGAGGCCGCCCCAAAAACCAAAAAACGCAAATCGACGAGCCGGTCCACGGTAGCCGCTTCTGCTGCCGAGGCGGCCATCGGATCGTCGAACTAAGGAGTCGGATCCATGTACGGATATGCCGGAACCATTCTTCGGATCGACCTGTCCAGCGGAACCATTGAAAAACAGCCGCTGGACGAAAACCTGGCGGAGCGCTTCATCGGTGGTCGCGGGTTTGTGGCCAAGCTGCTGTTCGATGAACTGCCGCGCGGCATCGATCCCTACGATGCCCAAAACCTGTTTATCGCCGCCACCGGCCCCCTGTCCGGCCACCTGGTTCCGGCGAGCGGCAAGACCCACTTCGGCACCAAGTCGCCGGCTACGGGCGGCTATGCGGACAGCAACATGGGCGGCCACTTCGGCCCGGCGTTGAAATACGCCGGGTACGATATGCTGGTGCTCACCGGTTGTGCGCCGGTGCCCAGCTACCTGTTCATCGAAGACGGCCGGGTGGAGATCCGGCCCGCCGATGCCTACTGGGGGCAGGGTGCCCTGATCGCCGAGAAAAATATGAAGACGGATCTGGGCGAAGACTTCCAGGTTCTGACCATCGGGCCGGCAGGAGAACAGCGGGTGCGCTATGCCTGCCTTTCCCACGACTTCGGCCGCCAGGCCGGCCGAAGCGGGGTGGGGGCCGTGCTGGGTTCAAAGCGAATCAAGGCCATCGCCGTCAGGGGTACGGGCAGTCTGCCGGTGTTCGATCTGAAAAAGGCCTTTGCCGCCGGAAAGGCGGCCTACAAGAAGGTCTCCGCCAAGCCCGGCTTTACCGAGTGGACGCCCGAAGGGACCGCCGGCATCACCAACTGGGTCAACGAGGTGGGTGTGTTTCCCACCCGGAATTTTAAGACGTCGTTTTCCGAGCATTACGAGGCGATCAACGGCAAGGCGATTCTGAAAAAACTGAAGATAACCGACAAGGGATGCTACTGCTGTCCGACCCCCTGCGGAAAATACGGCCGCACCCGGACCAAACTGGGCGATGCCTACGTGGAAGGTCCCGAGTACGAAACCATCGCCCTGTTCGGCGGCAACTGCGAACTCAAAACCATCGAAGAGGTGGCCTACGCCAACTACCTGTGCGACGAACTGGGCATCGACACGATATCCGCCGGTGCGGTGATTTCGTGGGCCATCGAGTGCTTTGAAAAGGGGATTCTCAGCCAGCAAGAGATAGGCCGTCCGGTGAAATTCTCGGATCTCGAAACGGTGGATTACCTGCTGGAGAAAATCGTTGCCCGCGAGGGCATCGGCGATCTGCTGGCCGAAGGGGTCAAAATTGCCGCCGAAAAAGTGGGGCAGGGGTCGCACGTCTTTGCCATTCACGTCAAGGGGCTGGAGTGGACCGGGTACGAGTGCCGCAATGCACCCTCCATGATGCTGGCCTACATGACCGCCGATATCGGCGCCCACCACGCCCGCGCCTGGGTGCTGGGTCACGACATGGCCGGGGCATGGACCAACGTGCACGACCTGGTGAGCGGCGGCGGTACGGTGGAGCGGCAGCCACCGGCCCAGATCAAGGCGGACAGCGCGCGCTTCGTCATCGACTCCCAGCACACGCGGCCCCTGTTCGACGCCCTGGGCGTATGCCGGCTCCAGTTGATGGAACTGGGCTTCGAGGTTGAGAATTACGAAACCCTTTTCTACTTTATCACGGGCCAAAAACGCACGTGGAAAGAGATGCTGGGCGTGTCCGAACGCATCTGGAACCTGACGCGCGCCATCTCTGCCAGGGAAATCGAAGGGTTTGGCCGCAGCTGGGACCTCCCGCCCGAGCGCTTTTCCACCGAGCCGATCCCATCCGGTCCCAACCAGGGCTATTTTATTCCCAGGGATAGCCTGGAACAGCTGCTGGACTGGTACTACGCGGCCAGGGGCTGGGATGCCAACGGGCTTCCCACCCGGGCGACCCTGGTTCGGCTGGGGCTCGAAGAGGTGGCCGATGTGTTGCGTGCCGAAGGCGTGCTGCCCAATTCGGTTAGCAGTTAAACCAATCAGGAGAATTTGACCATGAGAAAGATACTGACTCCGGACGCATTCGATCAGGAAACGGCCGACGCCGTGATCATCGGCGGCGGGATCATCGGTGTGGCCACCGCCTTCTGGCTGTCCCGGGCCGGGCTGTCGACTATTCTGGTAGAGATGCGTGACGGACTGTCCACGCTGACCACCACGGCGTCTATCGAATCATTTCGGGCCCAGTTCACCGAACCGGCCATGGCCGCCCTGGCCAAGGAGTCCATCGAGGTGTGGGAGAACTTCGCCCGGACCACCGGCCTGGAGGGATATGAAATAGACCTGCACCATGGCGGTTACCTCTTTTTGACCACCGAGGCGGAGAAAATTGCTGACGTGAAACGCACGGTCGAGGCCTACCACAAGGTCGGCGTGACCGATTCCGAGTACCTCAGTGGTGAAGAAGTGCTCAAACGCTGGCCATGGTTGTCACCCGAGATCAAAGCGGGTGCGTTCCGGGCCAAAGACGGATGGTTTTCCGCCCATGAAGTGACCCAGGGCTTTGCCCGGGCGGCGGACAAGGCACGCTTTTTTGTGCGCACCCGCGCCACCGGCATCGAGACCGACAATCAGGGGGTTTGCGCGGTAACGACCGACCGGGGACGCATCAACACCCGCGTGGTGGTCAATGCCGCCGGGCCGTTTGCCATCAATGTGGGCCGCTGGGTGGGGTTGGATCTGCCCATCTACCAGATGCGCCGGCAGCGCGTTTTTGTGGCACCCCATCCCAAGATCCCCCAGAATGCCCCCCTGATCATGGACGTGGACAACGAGTCTTACTGGCGGCCGGAAACCGGCGGCGCCCTGCTCGGCTGGCACGATCCCGACGAGCAAAAGAGCGAACCGATGGAAGATCCCCAGGGCGACTGGGACTTTCCCGCTTTCACCCTGGAGATGTGCTCGCGCCTCAGTCCGTTCTGGAGCGAGGTGGTCGACGACCTGAAACAGGAGGACCTGTCGGTCTATGCGGGCCAGTATGTGCATGCGCCCGACGACCAGCCCCTGATCGGCCCGGTGAGCGGTGTTCCAGGCTTTTACCTCAACTGCGCCTACTGGCCAGGGGTGATGTTGTCGGCGGCGGCCGGCCGCTGGACGTGCGACCTGATCACCGGCCGGATGAAGCCCGAAGACAACCCCCTGCGACTCAGCCGCTTCGAGGAGGGGCTGACGACGCCGCCGGGGGCGTTCATGCGCGGCCGACACTAGTGCCCATCCAGAAGGGGCAGCTTGCGGCCCAGATCGGCGTTCTCGTGTTTTTGAAATCCTCAACGCAGCGATGGCTACGCCTGCGGTTTTCAAAACCCTGCGACCTTGATCGGGTCCACCATTTACCCCTTCTGGATGGCCCCTGACGCCAATGAATGGTGACTCGCGCCTTTTCAGTACGAATGCCGGTCAATACGGATGCATGGCGAACGAAGGAGAAATCGCGATGGGTAAAAAAATGAAGCTGGGGCTGCACACCTACACCCTGCATCTGTGGGGACTGGGACAGAATTGGGGCATCGTGGCCGATCCACGTCCCAAACAGATGAATCTGATCCAACTGATGGACAAGGCGGTGGAATGGGGCCTGGACGGGCTGCACATCACCGGCTGCGACCTGGAGACCAAGGACGACGAGCGCCTCAGGGAGGTCCGGGAGGCCGCTCGGTCACGCAGCCTCTACCTGGAGTACAATTGTTCGCGGGATGAGGAGTTCGATCCACGCCTTTCCGACGGCGTTGAAGCGGGTATCCGGATCGCAGAAAAACTCGGTGCCGACCTGACCAAGCTCAGCCTGGACATCCGGCGGCCCCGACCGCTCTATGGTAGCTGCTTTCATCCGGAGGTGATGCGACAGCTGTGCGACTGCCACGATGAGGTCGTGGCTGCGCTGCCTCTGTTGGAGCGCACCGGCATAAGGCTGGCCCTGGAAAACCACACCGAAACCTTCGCCGATGAAATCATATGGCTGATCGAAAAGATCAATCACCCGCTCGTTGGTGCCTGCGTCGACACGGTCAATTCCATGGGGGTACTCGAGAATCCCGAGTCCGCCGTGACCAAGCTGGCCCCCTTCGCGTTCTGCAATCATTTTTGCGACCACAAGCTCGACCGTGACCAGTTCGGCATCCGATTCCACGGGGTCGCCCTGGGCGACGGGGACATCGACTGCTTCAAGACCTACCGCACCATCCAGGAGTTGTCGCCCACCGACCGGATCACCTTCGAAATTGAATGGGACATGGGAGACGATTCGCTGGAGGTCGCCCGTGAGAAAGAGATGGACGCCTGCATCCGGAGCATCCGATACGCCCGCGAGGTGCTCAAGATCGGAACCTGATATTACCTATCAGCAGTCAATTGAAGGAGACGGATGGCATGACTTTTGAGTTGCCCGGCACCATGGATGCCGTTCTGCTTAGCGGATACGGTGGATTCGATAAACTCGAATACCGTGACGATGTTCCGGTACCCACGCCAGGCCGTGGTGAGGTTCTCATTCGGGTCGGTGCCGCCGGGATCAACAACACGGACATCAATACGCGCATTGGCTGGTATTCAAAAAGCGTCACCGCCGATACTGGCGAGGGGGGTGCAGACGGGTTTGAAGACGCCGATCCGGCCGACTCCAGCTGGCAGGGGGCCGCAATTGACTTTCCGCGTATTCAGGGGGCCGACTGCTGCGGCCGCATCGTGGCCGCCGGCAGCGCGGTGGACGAAGGCAGGATCGGGCAGCGGGTGATAGTCAGGAACATGCTGCGCAGCTATGTGGACTACCGGCCCTTCGAATGCTGGACGCTGGGGGCTGAATGCGACGGTGCTTTCGCCCAGTATGTCAAGGCTCCATCCAGAGAGACCTATGCCGTCCACTGCGATTGGACCGACGCCGAGTTGGCATCCATTCCCTGCGCCTATTCCACGGCCGAAAATATGCTCCAACGGGCCAAGCTGGTATCCGGAGAGACCGTCCTGATCACCGGTGCTTCCGGCGGGGTTGGTTCGGCTGCCGTACAACTGGCCAAGCGGCGGGGCGCCAAGATCATTGCCGTGGCTAGAAAGTCAAAAGCCGCAGCGGTGCGATCGTTCGGGGCGCAGCAGGTGATCGATCGCAGCGAAAATATGAACGATGCGGTAGGAAAAAACCGAATTGACGTGGTCGTCGATCTAGTTGCCGGTCCACAGTGGCCGCAACTCCTGGAAGTATTGAGAAATGGCGGGCGCTATGCCTGTGCCGGCGCCATCGCGGGCCCTATGGTCCACCTGGACGTTCGCACGCTTTACCTCAAGGACCTCTCCATTTTCGGCTGCACCTTTCAGGAAGACATCGTCTTCGAAAACCTGGTCGGCTACATTGAGAAAGATGAAATTCGACCGCTGGTCGACCGCACCTATCCCTTGAAAGATATTGTGTCGGCACAAAAGGATTTCCTGGCCAAACAATTCGTTGGGAAGCTTGTATTGATTCCGGAAGGGCGATGAGAAAATCTATATGCCATCAGGACGAACTGAAGGAAAAATGAGAGATCGCAAGCACTTTCCCAAGAAGATGCCTTTTGGAGATATTTACAATTAGCAGAGGAGGATCACCATGCAGCGGTTCGAGTATTTCACTGAAGGCGATGTTCAGAAAATTCACGAAGCGACCTTGCGCGTGCTGGAAACGGTGGGCGTTGACTTCGGCTATGAACCGGCCATCGAGGTATTCAGGAAGGCCGGCTGCAAGGTGGACGGCGAAAGGGTCTTTTTCTCTCCGAAGATGGTCATGGAGCAGGTGGCCAAGGCGCCTTCCGAATACACCCTGCAGGCGCGCAACCCTGAGAGAAACGTGGCCATCGGCGGCGACAACATCGCCTACATTCCCTGCTACGGACCTCCCTTTGTCCACGATCTGGATCGGGGGCGCCGCGAATCCACCCTGGAAGATTACACCAACTTCGTCAAACTCGCCTACGCCAGCAAGAGCATCGACATCACCGGCGGCATGATGGCCGAGCCCAATGACATTCCCCATGAACGGCGCAATGCCGAGATGATGCTCGCTTCCATGCGCTATTCAGACAAGCCCTTCATGGGCGGCGCCATCGGCGCCGAGGCAGCCCGGGAGACCATCGAAATGGCCGCCATCCTCTTCGGCTGTCCGGAGGCGGCGCTGGCCGAGAAGATGCCCATGATCAGCATCCTGTGCACCCGCACGCCCCTGGCCTACGACGACCGTATGCTGGGCGCAATCATGGAGTACGCCAAGGCCGGCATGCCCCAGCTGATCTCCTCGCTTTCCATTGCCGGGGCCACCTCCCCGGTGACCATGGAGGGCACCCTGGTGGTTCAAAACGCCGAGGTGCTGGCCGGGATCGTACTGACCCAGCTGATCCGCGAGGGAACGCCGGTGGTCTTTTCCGGGTCATCCTCGGCTGCTGCCATGCGCTACGGCACCTTAAGCATCGGCGCACCGGAGATGGCGGTGAACACGGCGGCCACAGCGCAGATGGCACGATTTTACGGGATTCCCAGCCGCGGCGGCGGAGCCATCACCGACTCCAAGCTCCCCGATGCCCAGGCGGGTATGGAGTCGATGATGAGCCAGCTCATGGCCACCCTCTCCGGCGTCCATTTCGTGCTTCACTCCGCCGGCATCCTCGAAGGCTACATGGCGGCTTCCTACGAAAAATTCGTCATCGATGACGAAATCTGCGGCATGTGCAAACGCATCAAGCGCGGGGAGCGGGCCGATTCTGAAAAGCTGGCCCTGGATGTGATCGCCCAGGTGGGGCCGGGCGGTGAATATTTGACCAACATGCACACCTTCCAGAACTTTCGCAAGGAATTCTACACCCCCATCATGGAGCAGAAGGAAGCTTACGCCGGGTGGAAGGAAAAAGGCGGCGAGTCCATCGAACGGGTGGCCAACCGCAAATGGAAGGAAATTCTCGAGGCCTACCAGGAGCCCGGCATGCCAGATGAGACCCTCGGCGAATTGGAGAAGTATGTCGAAAAGAAATACGGGAAGTAAAAATCATCCAAAGGAGAAAACAATCATGGCAACCCAGGACATTTTCAATGCAGTACTGGCATTCGACGAGGCGACGGTCGTCGCCAGGACCCAGGCGGAGCTGGACGGCGGCACGGACATTTCGGCCATCCTCAACGACGGGTTGATCAGCGCCATGGACGAGGTCGGCGAGCGTTTCAGCGCCGGCGAGCTCTTCGTGCCCGAGATGCTCATGGCCGCCCAGGCCATGAAGGCGGGGTTGAAGATCCTAAAGCCCCACCTTAGC
>NZ_JBUOIV010000084.1:0-15159 GCF_055467485.1 Desulfosarcina sp.
ACGGCTCTTGACGTTACCATTCAGGCCCAGATTCTGGAATTGATGAATAAAATGCGGGAGGAGCTTCAAACGGCCATCGTGATCATCTCCCACGACCTGGGCGTGATTGCCGAGACGGCTAAGCGGGTGGCGGTCATGTACACCGGGCAGATCATGGAATCGGCCGACACGTTGTCGTTGTTCGATAATCCCCTGCATCCATACACCCGCGGCCTCATGCGTGCCATTCCTTCGCTGGAGATGAACGCGGACAAGGGCGAGCTGTATGAGATCGCGGGTGTGGTTCCAAGCTTGACCGCCCTGCCGCCGGGATGCCCGTTCAACCCCCGCTGCCCCCGGGTGGGTGACATCTGCCGTCAGCAGCTTCCGGAACTGCGTGAAGCGGCGCCCGGCCACCGGGTTGCCTGCTGGATGGTGGATCATGGCTGAACTGCTGGAAGTCTACAACATGGTCAAACACTTTCCGGTTCGCCGTGGCCTGTTGGGCAGGCGCCGGGAATATGTGCACGCCGTGGACGGCATCTCCTTTTCCGTGGACTCGGAGCAGACAATGGGCCTGGTGGGCGAATCCGGATGCGGCAAATCCACCGCCGGCCGGGCGATTCTGCGCCTGATCCGACCCACGGCCGGAGAGGTCCGTTTCAAGGGCCAAAACCTCCTGTCCATGGACGCCAAACAGGAGCGACGGATGCGACGGCAGATGCAAATGATCTTTCAGGATCCATTCGGGTCGCTCAATCCCCGCTTAACCGTGGAACGAATCGTAGAAGAGCCTTTGTTGACCCACCGGGAAGGCAACGGCAGGGAGCGGCGTGAGCGGGTGGCCGAAATCCTGCGCATCGTCGGCCTGCTTCCCGAGCACATGAAGCGGTTTCCCCACGAATTTTCAGGGGGTCAGCGACAGCGCATCATGATCGCACGTGCGCTTGTCCTGCAGCCCGAACTGATCATCTGCGACGAGCCGGTCTCGGCCCTGGACGTGTCTGTACAGGCCCAGATCATCAATCTGATGGTCCGGCTCCAGCGCGAGTTTAAGTTCTCTTATATCGTCATTTCCCACGATCTTAGCGTTATCCGCTACGTCAGTCACAAGGTGGCTGTGATGTATCTGGGACAGATTGTGGAAATGGCGCCAGCTGCAGTCCTTTACGCGACACCGCGCCACCCTTACACGCTGGCGCTGCTGTCGGCCGTGCCGGTGCCGGATCCGCGATACAAGCGGCAGCGGATCATCCTGAGCGGCGATGTACCTTCGCCGATCAATCCACCGGCGGGATGCCGGTTTCACCCGCGCTGCCCTCGGCGCATGGACATTTGTGAACAAACGGCCCCCTTCATGCGGGAAATCGGCCAACAGCATGTGGTGGCCTGTCATCTATACACCGACGGACCGGAGTGGCGCCCCGCCCCTCCCGGAAAGCCGATAAAAGCCGCCGCCCGATCCGGAGCATCGGCGGCCGAAAATTAGGAAACGATCATACTCACAACCCAACAAAAAAGGAGGTTCAGTCATGAAAAGATGGTCACTTTTTAGCCTGGTGGCATTGATGGCTCTCGCCCTGGCGACATCCCCGTTGCCGGCAGCAGCCAAGGACTCACTGGTCGTGATGCAGGAGGCAGAGCCCGTCGGTCTTGATCTGATGCAAAGCTCCATCCAGACCACCATGAGCGTGTGCTATAATATCCACGACACCCTGTTCCACCCCCAGGAAGACGCAACCGTTCTGCCAGCCCTGGCGGAAAAGTGGGAAAAAGTCGACGATCTGACCTGGAAGATCACCCTGCGCAAGGATGCCGTTTTTCACAATGGCGAACCGGTTAACGCCGCCGCGGTGAAATTTTCCTACGACCGGATCAACAGCGAGGAAGTCAAGAGCCCCCACAAGGGCAAGCTGTCAGCCTTCACCGAGCTGAATGTAATCGACGATCACACCTTCACCATCAAAACCCAGGAACCTTATGCACCCGGTCTTTACATGCTGGGATACTACCTGCCTGTCGTTCCGCCCAAGTATGTCCAGGAAGTCGGCGACGAAAAGTACAACACCGATCCTGTCGGTAGCGGACCCTATCGGCTGAAGAAGTGGGTCCGGGGTGAGGAGATCGTGCTTGAGGCCTTCGACAAGTACTACGGCCCCCAACCGGCCTACAAGACAGTGGTTTTCAAGGCCAACCCGGAGGAAGCCTCCCGCATCGCCTCCCAACTCACCGGCGAAGCCGATGTCATCAGCGGGGTACCGGTCCACCAACGCAAGAAGCTTCAGGATTCCGGCAAGGCTTACCTGACCCCGCAGATGGGCGTGATGCCCTATCTGGGAATCAATACCTACGAGGCGCCCTTCAACGACGTCCGGGTTCGCCAAGCGCTCAACTACGCCATTGACAGGGTACTGATCGGCAAAGCCCTGTTCGACGGCAAAGCCATCATCTGCGCCGGCCCCATCAGCCCCCGTACTTTTGGCCACAGCCCCAAACTCAAACCTTACGCTTACGATCCGGCCAAGGCCAAAAAACTCCTCAAGGAGGCCGGTCACCCCGATGGTGTCACGGTGCGCCTGGCTTACCCCACCTACATGTCCCAGATTCAGGAACAGGCCGAAGCCATCGCCGCCAACATGACCAAAGCCGGCTTCAAGGTCACCCTGGAGCCGTTCGAGCGGGCTGTGATGTGGGAACGCTACAAGGGCAAACAACACCAGCTCTTCATCTACTGGTGGGATGATGCCCCCGAACCGGACCGCTACATGTACTCCCTGTTCCACTCCAAGAGCCGCGACTACTATTACAAGAACACGGCCGTGGATGAACTGCTCGACAAGGGCCGTACGATCATGGACCGCGCCGAGCGGGCCAAGGTCTATGCCCAGATCGACGAAATGCTCTACCAGGACGCCCCCTGGGCATTTCTGTATGTGGTGCCCGAGGTTTTCGGCGTAGCCAACGACGTCGACTACCAAGGCCGCCGGGACGGTTTCCTGAACATGCGTTACGCCAAACCGAAGAAGTAAAACCAACTCTGCGGGGCCGCCCCGTGCGGCCCCGCCATGGACGTCATGCTGCAATATCTTTTTAAACGCCTCTGGCACACGGTGTTCGTACTCATCGGCATTTCGATGATCAGCTTTTTTTTCATCCACTTGTCCGGTGATCCGGTGTTGCTTATGCTGCCGGCCGACGCCTCCCACCAGGAGACCGAGACCCTGCGGGAGCAGCTCGGATTCAACGACCCCATCCACGTGCAGTACGTGCGCTTTGCCTGGCAGGCGGTCCGGGGAGAGTTCGGCAATTCACTCTACTACAAGGTCCCGGCCATGGAACTGATCCTCGAGCGTCTGCCGGCCAGCCTCGAGTTGGCAATGGCCGCCATGCTGATCGCCCTGCTGGTGGCGGTGCCCATCGGCATTGTCTCTGCGGTGCGCCGGGGGTCACTGTTGGACATGGGGAGCATGCTCGGTGCGCTCTTCGGCCTCTCCATGCCCCATTTCTGGCTGGGGATCATGATGATCCTGTTGTTCTCGGTGAAACTGGGCTGGCTGCCCACCTCGGGACGGGGCACCCTGGCACACCTGGTAATGCCGGCCCTGGCGCTAGGAATGAGCCTGATGGCCATGTTTGCCCGGCTTACGCGTTCGGTGATGCTCGAGGTTCTGAGCTTGGATTACATCCGCACAGCCCGCTCCAAGGGGCTCCGGGAACCGGTCGTTATCTACAAACACGCTTTTAAGAACGCGCTGATTCCCATCGTGACCGTAGCGGGGATGCAGTTCGGCTTTCTGCTGGGGGGTACGGTGATCATTGAGACCGTCTTCGCCTGGCCGGGGGTGGGCCGCCTGGTGGTCCAGGCCATCTTCAACCGTGACTACCCTCTGGTACAGGCAACCGTACTGGTGCTGTCGGTTATTTTCGTGGCGGTGAACTTTCTGGTGGATATGCTTTACATGTACCTTGATCCACAGATCAACTATTTCGAGGATAAATGAACGCCATTAATTCCGCCAAAGCGTCCCTGTTCGAAGCCATCGAGCCCCGGCTGCGGTTCATGGCCGAAACCGTCCGGGAGGTGGTCCGGCGTCCCAGTGCCATGGTCGGCGGGATAATGATCGCAATGGTGCTTCTGGTGAGCCTATCCTTTCCGGTCTTCTATCCGGTGGACCCTCTGGAACAGGAACTGATGGCCCGCTTCACGCCGCCGGTTTGGCAGGACGGCGGCAACTGGGATTACCCCCTGGGGACCGACAACTTGGGTCGCGACGTGCTGGCGCGGCTTTTATACGGCAGCCGCGTATCGCTCTTGGTGGGATTTGCGGCCGTTCTGGTGGCCGAGATGGCGGGGATTTTGCTGGGCCTGTTCTCAGGTTATTACGGCGGAAAACTCGACAGTCTGATCATGCGGGTCGCGGATATATTCATGGCCTACCCTTTCATGTTGTTGACCATATCGGTCATCGCGGTACTGGGAAACTCCATTTTCAACCTGATTCTGGTGCTGGGACTGGCCGACTGGGTGACCTACGCCCGCACTATCCGCGGCAGCGTATTGTCCCTGAAGGAAAAAGAGTTTGTGGAAGCCTCCCGGGCCATCGGGACTCCCCACCGGGTAATCATCTTTCGTCACATTCTGCCCAACGTTATTTCCCCGATGCTGGTGCTGGGCACCCTGCGCGTGGCCAACATCATCGTATGGGAAAGCGGCCTGTCCTTTTTGGGCATGGGGGTGCCGCCGCCGATGCCAACCTGGGGGCGGATGCTGGCCGAAGGACGAGTTTACATTACCGACGCCTGGTGGCTGGTGACCCTGCCAGGCCTGGCCATCATGGTGACAATTTTGTCCATCAACCTGCTGGGGGACGGGCTGCGTGATGCTCTCGATCCGCGGCTTCGTAACATTTGACAACTGAGAGGAAAATTAAATGAACAAGGTACTGGTGCTCGGTCTCGGGTTGCAGGGCAAAGCCGTGATACACGACCTGGAACAGGGGGAGCTGGTTTCCGAGATTGTGGTCGCGGACATGGATCTGGACGCGACACGAGGCTATCTCGAGCGCAAAGGATACACCCGCAGCCGAGCAGTGGCGCTGGATGCCTCCCGTGAAGAGCAACTGCTGAAACTGATCGAATCTGTCGGTCCCCAGGTTACCATCTGCATGCTGCCGGCTGATTTCAACTACCCCATCGCTAGTGCCGCCCTGACAGCCGGGTGCCATTTTGTCAGCAGCAGCTATGCCGGCAGGGTGGCAGAACTGGACGCGGACGCTCGCGTTCGGGGGGTCACCATTCTCCCGGAAATGGGGATGGATCCGGGAATCGACCTGGTCCTGGGGCGGCTGGCCGTGGACGAACTGGACGAAGTTCACGGCATGTACTCATACGGGGCAGGCCTGCCGGAGCCTGATTGCGCCGGGGACAACCCGCTGCACTACAAGATCACCTGGACTTTCGACGGCGTGCTCAAAGCCTACAAGCGCCCGGCCCGGGTCCTGCGGAACGGACAGGAAGTGTCGATCCCCGGGGAGCATATTTTCAGGGACGAGCATGGCCATTCCGTTGAAGTGGCCGGATTGGGACTGCTGGAAGCCTACCCCAACGGAGATGCTATTCATTTCATCAAGGTGTTCAACCTCGGCTCCGAGGTCAAGGATATGGGCCGCTTTGCGCTGCGCTATCCCGGCCACTGCCGCTTCTGGTCGGTGATGGCCGAGATGGGTTTTTTGGACGACACCCCCATGCCGGCGGCGAACGGGACGATATCACCCCGGCAGTTTCTGGTTCGACACCTGACGCCTAAACTGCAGTTTGCCGAAAACGAACGCGACATGGTTGTACTGCGGGTCACCGCATGGGGGATCAAAGACGGCAGGCAGCGCCGCGTGACATACAATCTCATCGACTACCGGGATCTGAGCACTGGCCTGTTCGCCATGAACCGCACCGTGGGTTACACCGCCAGCATCGGCGCCAGGATGATTCTGACCGGACAGATCACCGCGTCGGGGGTCCTGTCACCCACGCGGGATGTTCCGCCCCGTGAACTGCTGAGGGAACTCAAGGCCCGGGGGATGAAGCTCGACCACCGGGTAGAGGAAAGCGAGGTCGTATAACCCCATGGCAGCGAAACGCCTTCAGAGTGGCGACCTTGAAGAACGGATCCAGCTGCGGGTAGGCGCCCGGGTACGCGAACTGAGACAGGCTGCAGGCATAACTACCGTTGTTTTGGCCGAGGGGTCCGGCATCTCACAGGGGCAGCTGTCGAAGATCGAAAATGGCAAGGCGGCCTTGTCTGTGACGGTCCTGGCTCGGTTGTGCCAGTTTTTCGACCGGCCTGTGGGCTACTTGTTTCAGAGCTTCGATGAAATGCCACGGGTGCTTGGCACGCTGACCACTGTAAAGGGCCCGGAAAATGCCGGCATCCAGTGGTTTGCCGAGGAGGTGCGCCGCATCAGCGACGGCAGTCTGTCGCTTTTGCCTCTGCGTCCGTCCCAGATCGGTTCGGCCGCTGCCCAGGTTGACCAGCTCAAGGACGGGCTCATCGACCTGTTTGTGGAAGAGCCCTTTTATTACTCGACCTTTGTGCCCGGCTTCAACGCTTTTGCACTGCCGTATACTTTCCATTCCGAATCTCACCGCCGGGCGTTTATCGACAGCGCTTTCTTTCGGGAACGACTGATCGAGCCGTTGCGCCAAGCGGGCATCCGCACTATCAATAGACGGTGGAACTGGAAGAGAGGCGTTGAGTGGGTGCTTGCCGCCAGCCAGCCCCTGGTGACGCCCGGCGATCTTCGCGGGCTCAAGGTCCGTATAGTAGAAAGTGATTTGATGCGACGGTTCTGGCGGGCTCTGGGAGCGCGACCGGTGGCGGTTCCCTGGGCGGAGGTCAGTGCAGCCCTGCGATCCAGAGACATCGATGTGTTACCCACCCACAGGGCGCACCTTTATCCACTGAAATTTTGCCGGCATATGCGTTTCGTAACGCTGTTGGGTGACCTGCCCCCGGTGCTGAGCGTGGCAGTAAACGAAGCCAAATACCAGGTTCTGCGGCCCGACATTCAGAACACCCTGCTGGAGGCCTGCGATCGGGCCGGTGATTTTTTCAGTGAACACGTGCGGCTGTCCGAAGCCAAAAACGAAGCGCTGAACATCGCCCGCTTCAAGGCGGCCTATCTCAAAGTCGCTCTTGACCCCTGGCGAGTCACCGTTGCGAGGGTCCGCAGCGATTTGCTGGCCGAGGGGCTGCTCGATCCGGAAACCACCGCGGCGATAGCCGCCGTCCATCCCATAGAAGGCGAACCGCTGCAATGAACCGATGGACCACCTGCATTCTGGCCGAATACGTCCACGATATGGCTGCCAGTGCGCCGTGTACTGCTGCTGCCCGGGCCGCCGGCAATGTCCTGATCGACCTGATCGGGTGCGCCGCGGCCGGATACACATTTCCCGCATCCAAAGCCGCCCGGCATACTGTGCGGCGTCTCTACGCTTCGGGATCAGCAACGCTATGGTTCACCAGCGACCGACGCCGTGCCGAAGGGGCCGCCATGGCAAACAGCACCGCCGCCAGCGCTTTGGACCTGGACGACGGCCACCGGCAGGCCGGCGGTCATCCTGGAGCGGCAGTCATTCCGGCAGTGCTGGCAGTGGCACCGGCTGTGGACGCCAACGGCCTGGATGTCATCAGAGCTTTGTCTGCCGGTTACGAGGTGGCCGTACGCGTGTCCGCGGCCCGTGACTTCACCCGGTTAGACACCTTGTCCACCGGCCGCTGGGGCGCCTACGGCGTGGTCGCTGGCGCCGGTTTATTGGCCAGGGACACGCCGAAAATTTTGGAGACGGCCTTTTCCATTGCCGGGGTTTTGTCACCGGGGCTGTCGGCCGCCGGCTACAGCACGGTGATGGGCAACCAGGTCAAGGAGGGCATTCCCTGGTCGGTAATGACCGGCCTGACAGCCCTGGAACTATCCCGGCAGGGACTCACCGGCCCCCTGGACATTCTGGACCATCCTGACTACTTCGACGCAACCGCCATCACAGACGGGCTTGCGAACGGCAGCGCAATGACTGCGGTCTATTTCAAACCCTATGCTTGCTGCCGGTGGATCCACGCGGCCATCGATGCAATGGCCGAACTGGTCACCGGCGGCGCGATCACCCCGGGCGACATCCGAGCCGTGGATGTATATACCTTCGAGCGGGCGCTGCGGCTGAACAACTACGCCGATCCCGATACCCTCGAAGGTGCTCAGTATAGCCTGCCCTTCTGTCTGGCGGTAACCGCCTACGGAGGGGCGGAAGCCTTGTTGCCACTTTCTCCCGAATGGCTCCACCGGCCGACGGCCACCACTCTCGCCGCACGGGTGCGCCTGCATGTCGATCCCGTGTTGGACGCTTGTTTCCCGGCTGAAACCGGGGCCAGAGTCTGCCTGGAAACGGCCGCCGGCCGGGTGGAACAGACGGTTCGGTATCCCCTGGGGGATCCGGCCAACCCCATGGATCGGACCCGGCTGACAAGCAAGTTCCGGCGGCTGGCCGCAGGGTTGATGGCCCCGACGGAACAGGACCGCATACTGTCGGCCATCGAGGGACTGCCGGATCTTGAGACCGTGGAACCAATCCTGAGCTGTCTCCGGAAACCGGAAGCCGGTGACCAGATTATATAAAAGCTGTTCCTCGCCTTGTTCGGAAGCGCTTTGGACAAAGCTCTCGAAGGGGACATCGCGGACCACGCTTTAGAGATGCTTGACGTCAGCCTTAACCGCCTGCGATGGAAGAAAAGAACACCAGCGTGTCACCTTCGGCCAGGCGAGTTTCCAAACGGGCCACGCGGCCGTTGATGAAGAGGACCAACGCCGCCAGTTTTTCCTTGGGTACACCCAGGCGCTGCAGAACGCCGCGGACCGTCTCTCCATCAGCCAGCGCCAGTCGTCCCTCATCTGCAAGGCACGCGGTGAGCGGCTTTAACTCATGGTAGCTTTTAATGATAATGTTCACTGTTTTACAGATATTGCTCCATTATGAACCCAAGACCCACGCCGGGACACAGTGAGTAACGCTCCGGGAGCCATGGGGACCGGCTACTGACAAGTTGTATAATCCGGACCTTTTTAACAAATCAAGGTTTTGTGTGTTTCAATGACAATCCTTTGATGACCAGGCGCGGCAACAGCATCGTCGCGGCAGGCACTGAAATTGAAACCAAGGGAGGTCGATCATGCATGGATGGGCAGGAAAAATCATACGGGTGAACATGACTGCGGGCACTGTCGGTGATCAAGACCTGGACCCGGCAATGGCCCGGGATTACATCGGCGGCCGAGGATTCGGTATCCATACACTGCTGGCGGAGCTGGATCCTGACTGCGATCCTCTGGGGCCAGGTAACATCCTGGTCATGGCCGCCGGCCCGCTGACGGGAACCCTGGCGCCCACGGGTGCCCGTTACATGGTCACCACCAAGTCTCCCCTTACCGGAGCCATCACTTGCTCGAACTCCGGGGGTAAATTTCCGGCAGCGCTCAAACAGAGCGGCATCGACATGATTATTTTTACCGGAAAAGCCCCCGAGCCGGTTTACCTGTGGATTGATGAAGGCCGCTCGGAACTGCGGCCAGCCGCCCACCTGTGGGGAAGAAACTCCCATGAGACTGAAGCTTCGCTGCAACGGGAAACCCGTCCGCAGGCGAGGGTGGCCTGCATCGGTCCGGCCGGTGAACATGGCGTGCTGTTCGCCTCCATCATGAACGACCGCGACCGGGCCGCCGGACGCTCGGGTGCCGGGGCCGTGATGGGATCGAAGAACCTGAAAGCCGTTGCGGTGTATGGCAATACGCCCGTGCCACTCTTCGACAAGGAAGGCTTCAAGGAATCGGTCAAAAAGTTCAACCGTAAATTTTCCGACACCTACAAGGGCGACCCGCCGCCGCTGCGGACTTACGGAACTGCCGCCACAATTACGGGCACCCAGACCGTTGGTGCTTTGCCCACCCGCAACTTCCAGCAAGGGACTTTCGAAGGATGGGAAGCCATCGGCGGACAAGCCCTGACCGAAAAGTACCTCGTCAAGCACAAGGCCTGTCACGCCTGTCCCATCGGATGCGGCCGGGTTACCCGGGTAAAAGAGCCGGGATACGAAGGCCAGGGAGAAGGACCGGAATACGAAACCATCTACGCCATGGGTTCCAACTGCGGGATCGACAACCTGGCGGCCATCACCAAGGCCAACTACATCTGCAACGAACAAGGTATGGACACGATCACCATGGGCAGCACGATTGCCTGCGCCATGGAGATGTTCGAAAAGGGTATCATCACCGAAGCAGACGTCGGTATGCCCCTGCACTTCGGCGATGCTGATGCCCTCGTAAAACTGACCCGGATGACGGCGGAAAAAAAGGGGTTTGGAGAATTGCTGTCCACGGGCAGCCTACGGTTGGCAAAGCACTTTGGCCATCCGGAGTTCTCCATCACGGCCAAGGGACAGGAATTTGCGGGCTACGAACCTCGCGCAGAACAGGGCATGGGCTTGGCCTATGCAACATCCCCGATCGGCGCGTCCCACATGCGCGGCGATCCGGCCTACATCGAGATCCTGGGCGTTCCCTTCCAGGTGGATCCCCTCACGTGGGACGACAAGGCCCAGCTGGTGAAGGACTGGCAGGACACGTTTGCGGTAATCGATGCCGCTGGCCTGTGTGTATTCTTCTCGGTGCGCAACTTGGTGCTGCCTGAACGGGCCATCCGCCCCGACGGGATCACCGAACTGCTCAACGCCGCCACCGGCGCCGGCTACAGCCTCGAGGAAGTGTGCCAGGCCGGCGAACGGATCTTCAACGCCGAGCGACTATTCCTGTTACGCGCCGGTTTCTCTCGCAAAGACGACACGCTACCGTCACGCATCCTCGAACAACCCCTGCCCGACGGACCGGCCAAGGGGATGATCTGCCATCTCGGCGAAATGCTGCCAGATTACTTCCGATTTCGAGGGTGGGATGAAAATGGCCGCCCAACGCCAGAAAAGTTGCGGGAGCTGGGACTATCAGGCATCATCTGACAAAAATATCTGGAGTCCGGATCGATTTCCCGCAAATCGTCTCTGCAGAGCAAACCGCCCCGTGCAACCATTATTAAATATCGCGCCAGGATATTTTTTTTTGGGGGGAACAACATTGCCAACGAGGTCAAGGGCTCGAATAGAGGGTTATGTTGAGGATTGAAACCATTACGTCCAACGCCAAAATCGCCCGAAAAAGACATTCGTGGATTCAAACTATTTAAAAAGCGTTTAACCATTTGTTTCTAAATGATTTCTTTCATAACGGCCGTTGCCTTGCCACCCTGAAGGTCAGTTCTCCTTGACGGGCCTACACACACCAAACACGACATAGGCCACGCCATCGCCAGATGCGGCAAGAACGGCACGTCCGTCTTTTTGCGATATTGCCAGGCTCCAAGCCAAACCATCCTCTACCCCTTCGACCCCTTCATCGACACCTTGGATCACTGTCTTGTTCTCGACGATCGTAACACGATCAATTGAAATTCTTCTTCTTACCATGCTGTCACTTGAGGGAAGAATCACCTTGGCGTTGAAGTCAATCAGGAATTTTTTCGGAAGGCCGACGGTGTCGGGATCGACATCATCTGCGATCGTGTATTGATTGATTTGTACGACTTTTCCGATGGTTCCAGACAGTGGCGTCGACCCATCGAAATCACCGGCAAAAGCGGCAACGGTCAATCCGATCAGTCCTGTCACAACAACCATAACCTTGAGGTGTTTGAACATTTATGTCCTCTACAAAACATCGTTATTACATCAACCTGATGAATAGGTTGGGTTTTATCACGACTTTTTTCCTGTTGTTCTTCCGCTATTTTCCAACAGCCGTTTCGCTCACTGTTGGGCCAGGATATCCAATTCTGCTAAGCAGGCAAGGGATCCGGCCAGCAAAAGCGGGCCACCCATGCGATTATTGAACCCTACCCGTCGCTTGCTGCCGGGAATGTGTTCGCTACCGCGGTTCAATGGGAGTCCGCTCCACAGATTTGATCGGCGCAGCAGCCCTCCCCCATCTATAAGAGCCGTTTTACGCTCTGGGCGGCGAGAAAGTCGAAAATTTTTTAAAAAGGCAACGGCGCCGACCAATGCGATCACGCCTGCAATAGGGTATTAAATATCCATGTCTGATGCAATCCATTCCTGATTGAGTTAGCACGCAGGATGGCATGCATGTGTTAGTGTTTGATTAGGACGCTTTGCCTTTGGAAAATCATTATCCTAGCACTTTCCTAACAATTCGGCGCTACCTTCAGCGGCTCTTAGCGGCAAGCATGGATGTCGCCAGTCCAATCCCACGGCGCTGGTATCGAACCATTTTCCAAGCAGGTGGTATTGCCATCTGAAGGAGCCTCGCATGATATCCGACAATTGCAGCATCGAAGAGTTCGTCGAGAAAGTAAAAGACAGAAAAACATGGGAAGTGCTTTCCCAGGCAATCGATGAAGCCACGCGGGCCGACCGTATGTTTTTGCGAGCCCATTCTCACGACGGCAAAGCGCTGCGCTGCGGCCAAACCTATTCGAAACACTTGAAGCAGCTGATCAATTATTTACGGTACGCAGTAAAACCCCGACGCCCCGACAACAAGACCTACCGCCTTTACATGGCCCATTGGGGAAACGTCTGAATCCTTCCGCCGCTGCACCAGCGAAACCCGCCGGGATTTTTTTCTGCCGCAACATGCCCATCCGGCTTCGTTCATGAAGACCGGCATGCCCACCCGACATTCCCATCTGATCGGATTGAACCCTCCCCGCGGCAAGCCGCGGGGAATGTTCTGCCGGCAGCGGCAGTGCTGCGCAGCACCGTAAGGATGAAAGTCGATTTCCTGTTCGCTCGCTGTCGCGTTTCACGATGAGGATACTCGCCGAGGCTCAGGAGGATCACGGTCGGTAAAGCGGCCCTTTCCCATGTTTCTTTTGGTCTTCCGCACAGGGTTCCCAATTTAAGAAGCTTTGGTTCAAGGCGATTCCGTATTTCAATTATGAAAACCCGGGGCACCGGCTGCGCAATTCCTTGGTGAGGTCCCTCCAGACCATTGGCCAGCCTTTTGTCTGAGACCCGGCCGACAATCCTTTCCGGTATTGATCAACGATATCACAGGCGGACTTTTCAAGGTCTTGTTCAACGGTCATCTTGGGATCTTTTCTTTTTCCTGTGGCCGGTATTGATTAAGCGCCGCATCCCGGCATCCCTCGTGGGTCATCATGTGCGATGTATTGCCTACTTGTCGATTGTTAGAATTTTATTAGGATGATAATTATCCAGGATTCGAAGAAACGATGCGGACAGAGCGAATCTTACAATGCCTTTTCTCGGCACATCCAATGAAAAAAGGGCTTGAATTTGTTGAGCAGCATACCCATGATGGATTTTGGTTAAAGCCCCCCGCGGCCTCGATAAGAGAGATCTCTGCTCGGCTCCGATAAGCCGCAAATCGTGTTCTGCCGCAACGGCAGCGCTGCGCGGCA
This sequence comes from Desulfosarcina sp., assembly GCF_055467485.1. Taxonomy (NCBI): domain Bacteria; kingdom Pseudomonadati; phylum Thermodesulfobacteriota; class Desulfobacteria; order Desulfobacterales; family Desulfosarcinaceae; genus Desulfosarcina; species Desulfosarcina sp. The sequence continues at coordinate 13,522 of NZ_JBUOIV010000084.1, forward strand.
GCGTGTGATAGCAAAATCGCAAATCAGTTGGATGGGTTCAAAGGAGGGCAGGTAGGATGGCAACCCTCACTGCAAGACTGAGACTGAACCGATGGAAGCAGGTACTGCCGATTTGTCTGCTTGTGGTTTGCGGCTGCACCGCCCCGCACTACCTCTGGCCGCAAAAAGATATCGGTTTTCATGAAATCAACCGGGCCGACTTGGACAAACGCCTGCTGATCGCCTCACCGGACAGTGAATTCAAACGTGCCGTTGTCAAAACGATCTCAACTGCATTCCAGGATCAAGCGGTCTATGTAAAAATCATCGGTATTGCCGGCCTGCCGCTCGAAGATGCCAACCGGTATTCCGCCGTTGTCCTGATCAATACCTGCATGGGGTGGACAATCGACAGGACGGTGAAGCAGTTCCTGGACACATACGGCGACCTGCCTTCCATCATCGTGTTGACGACATCAGACAGTGGTTTTGTGTTTAAGGAGTTGGAGAATCGTCGGATAGATGCCATGTCATCGGCCTCGATCAAAGCCGACGCCGATCCGATTGCCAGGGAACTCATCGCCAAAATCAAACGGCATTTATAGATGGTGCATGAACACCCCCGGCATCGGCTGGCGCTGCGTGCGTCAGGATCCGCATGGAGGGACGATGGGCGCCATTACCAGGGAAAAGAACAGCGCCGTGCCGATAGACCGGACCGGTCGTTACCGATCACTTCTCGAGGTTGGCCTTGAGCAGGTCGAGCCCCTCCTCCCGGGCGTGCAGGATGGTCTTGATGTCGACCCCCTGCAGTTCGGTCCGTTTCAGGATGTGTTCCTTCAGGGCATTGCGGTATTTAAGATATTCATCCCTGCCCGCGATGTTCGGAATGACCGTTTCGGTATAAAGAAAATCTTCGATGGAGCGGTTTTTGCCGTTGGCGTTGCCTTCGGTCAGGTCGACCCGATGCTCACCGTCGGCCAGAAAGCAGTGGATCATCGGCACGTACGGCAGGCCGTATTTGTCGAGAATAGGGTCGGTGCCGGTGACGATCTTTTCGGTCATGGCATAGATGCCGATGTTCTTCTCCACCAACAGATTCAATTCCACCGCCAGGGTGGCGATCACGGCGTGCTTGGTGGTGCAGGTGCCCATTTTCTCTTCGAATAGAATCATCAGGTCGTCGCGGTCCGAATTGTAGCCGTAGGGCAGTTCATGCACCCAGCGGCAGGCTGACCGGAAGGTATCGATGCCACGTTGTAAGAAAACCTCCGATACCGGGCCGAAAGACCCGATGGGTGAATCCGGGAAAACGCTGTATGTATCCATGGAATCCCTCTTATCGTGGGGTTGATCGAAGCAGGCATAGGATGGCCGGTTGACCCGAGTTCATCGCTTCGCCCTCCTGGTCAAGGTGGAACCCGGCACCACCTTGAGCGCCAGGAGTATGCCACACCTAAACTAAGTCTTTCTATCTATCAATCAATCCCTGAAAACGAATCCGTTTTGCCGGTCTGAGCGATCCCAAGTCCTCACCGCCCATCAAAGCGCTTGATAGTTGTCGGAGGGTGAAGGATAAATACATAACGTATGCCGGATCACCAACGAGGCCGATTAAATGAATGTTGAAAGGACTGTCTCAAGGCAGGTTTTTGCGTT
>NZ_JBUOIV010000085.1:0-15105 GCF_055467485.1 Desulfosarcina sp.
CATGCTGACCGGCTACTCACCGGGCTATTCGGCCATCCTGGGATTGGCCACCTGCATTGTCGTCAGCTACAAGTACAAAGAGACCCATATCGACTACACCTTGGCCGTCGTCATGGCGCTGGTCCTTGCCACGCAGATGACATCGCTGTTGCTCAGCAAGACCGTCGGGCCCGAGGCCGGCAGGAGCTTCAACCGCATGTTTTCTGAAAGGGAGATGGTATTTGCCGGCATCGCCCTTTGCGTGATCTGGTACGCGATTAAAAAAGAACATCGGCCAGCCATTCGTTCAGGGCTTAAACGATTTGTGGAGGCCTCCCGTTCCGGAACGGAAAACAGCCTCAAGATCGGCGCCACCATCGGCGTCATCGGTATCATCATCGGCGTGTTGACCTTTACCGGGTTGGTGCTGACCTTTGCGGACATTGTCATCGAGTTGGCCGGCGGATCGCTGGTGATGACCATCTTTCTGATCGCGCTGGCATCCCTCGTCCTCGGCATGGGCGTGCCGGTCACCGCAGCCTACCTGATTACGGCCGTGGTGGCCGTACCGGCCCTGACCCATCTGGGGGTCAACGAAATCGCCGCCCACATGATCGTCTACTGGCTCTCCCAGGATTCCAACATCACCCCGCCGGTTTGCATTGCGGCCTTTGCGGGGGCGACCATCGCCAAGGCCAACATGTGGCGCACGGCCTTCGCCTCCTTCAAGTTCGCCAAGTTCCTCTACCTGGGGCCGTTCCTTTTCGGCTATGTCCCGGCATTTTCCCTGAACGGCAGCGCCATGGACATCGTCAAGGCTTTCATTTTGATCATCTTTGGCACCTGGCTCTATTCGTATATTTTAAGTGGAATTTGGATCAAGCAAATTATCGCGTGGTTCAAGAAAGCCCCGGCCGCCTGACCGATCCCTGGAAGATCCGTTCACGCCGCTAACTTCAAATCTAAAAAACCCTCGCCGTAACGGGCGGGGGTTTTTTTTGGACGAAAAAAAATGGGCGTTACCGATTACCGGTGCCTATGGGAGGACAACTTCCTGTTCAGCGACCACCAGAAGGTTTTTCGCCAGATATTCATCTTGGAGCAGGGCTATCTTTTTAATGTCAAAAGTGTTTTTCAGCCGGCAGATGTTTCGTTTGTTCAGACCTTGAACGCGGGAAACCATGCTGGGATGGGCGGATATGGTCAGGGGGTCCGGAAGTTTTCCCATCCTGTCCAGTGCGGATGAAATGGCATCGAGAACAATTTCCGCATGCACCAGGTGGCCGAAGGCCGGGTGGTAGGGACCGGCGATAAAGTCGCCCGCCCGGGTCAATCCGTCCGAGGCCTGAAGTCCCATGCGGACCACCGGTATGTCATGCAATTTGAAATAAAGGTACAGGCGTTTTACCAGCGTGACACAAGATTCCAGCGCCATGGGATGATAGCTGCCGTCTTTCAATCGTCCGGCAAGCAGACTGCCCTTGAGAACCAGGGTCGGATAGATCCTGACAAAATCCGGCCGCAAGGCGGCAATCCGGAGGGCGGTTTCCATGGCGCCGTCGTCGTCGTCCCCGGGAAGCCCCACCATCATCTGCAGGCCCACCTGGTAATCTTGCTCCTTTAACATGCCGGTGGCGACCACCGTGCTTGCAGCCCGGTGCCCCCGTCCGGCGACATCGAGGATCCGGTCGTTCATCGACTGAACACCCAACTCTACCGTTGAGACTGGAAAACGGTCCAGCAGGCTCAGGGATTCCTGACTGATGGTGTCCGGTCGGGTGGAGAAGCGAATGCTGTCCACATCCTTTCGCCGCACAAAGGGCATGGCAGCCTCCAGCAGTGACAGGACTGTCCCCTTTTCAAGACCCAGGAAACTGCCCCCGAAAAAGGAAATCTGCGTTGTGGACGGTCGATCTTTGCCGTATTTTAAAAATCGGTTCACTTCCTCTTGAATCTGTTCCGGAGACGGGGTCTGTGCGGTTTTACCGGTAATGACCCGCTGGTTGCAGAAAATACATCGGTGGGGGCATCCCATGTGGGGGATGAAAATAGGGATGATCAAGGGTCGTCCGGCAGGTCCGGCGTCGCTTTGGATTTCCATGGTCAATCGGATCGATCCAACCGCTCGAGGCCTGCCCTGGCGGCTTCCTGCTCAGCCATTTTCTTACTTTTTCCATCGCCTTCGGCAGTGATCCCGGCTACGGTCATCCGAACCCTGAAGGTTTTATCGTGATCCGGGCCAATCTCGTCGATGACCGCATATCGGGGCACTTCGTGATGGATCGACTGAACCCGTTCCTGAAGCATGCTCTTGAAGTCGGTGTCATGGCGCGTGCGGCTGGCGTTGCGCAGCCGTTCACGGAACTGATTTTTCACAAACCCAAAAGCGGCATCGAACCCGCCATCGATATAGATGGCGGCGATCACCGCCTCGGTGGCATCTGCCAGAATCGAGTTTTTTTCCCTGCCGTCGGTCAGTGCTTCCCCTTTTCCCAGCAGCAGGTGGGGGCCAATTCCGATCTCCCGGGCGATGGCTGCCAATTCGGTTTCATTGACCAGTTGAGCCCTGGTTCTGGACAATTCCCCCTCGGTCAGATCCGGGTACCGTTCCATTAAAAGATGGCTGATGGCCAGGTTCAGCACGGCATCGCCTAAAAATTCCAACCGCTCGTTGCTGGTGATGCCGGTTTGGGGCTGCTCGTTGACATAGGAACTGTGGCGAAGCGCATCCGTCAGCTGTTCGACACGCTTGAACCGGTACCCGAGTGCACGTTCCAAGTTGTCGTGGGCGGCGTTTTCGGGAGTCGGGCCATCCATGCTCATGGCTCTAAATGCGCCATCAGGCGTTCATAGCAGGAATAGGGTACATGAAAGTTGCCCGCACCAATACCCATTTGGATTCCCGGGGTAACGGCACCGTGAAAGTCGGTGCCACCGGTGATCAGGAGGTTGTGCTTCAGAGCCAGCTGGCAGTAGCGGGCTGTGGCGGCTTCGGGATGTTCGGGGTAGACGGCCTCGATGCCTTCAAGCCCCATCTCCTTGAGCGTCAGCAGGAAGGTCTCGAAGTCGTCTGCCTGGGGCGTGTCATTCAGAAACGGGTGGGCAAGCACCGCCACCCCTCCTGCGGATCTGATGACGTCAATGGCCTCTTGCATAGGCACCCGGTATTTCTCGACATAGGCCGGTTTGTGCTTGCCTAAAAACCGGTCAAATGCGTCGTCAATTGAATCGGCCAGGCCCTTAGCGACCAGCAATTGGGCAATGTGAGGGCGTCCGGCCGTGGCATCACCGACGACCCGGGACAATTCCTCCATGGTGACGTCCATGCCCATGTCACTGAGCCGTTGGATGATCCGGGGGCTCCTGTTTTCCCGGGAGGATCGAAGGACGGTTAGCAGGTTATTCAGTGATGCGTCTAAAAAATCTAACCCATATCCGAGAATATGGATGCTGCTTTCGGATGGATACCCGTCGGGTGCGGCGGCGCTGATTTCAATTCCGGTGATGAATTCAAGGGATCGGGGAATTCCGCGGGCAAGGGCTGCGGCTGATCCGGAAATCGTGTCATGGTCGGTAATAGACAGCGCTTTCAGGCCGAGCAGAACCGCCATCTCCAGAATTTCGGGTGGTGTCAGGGTGCCGTCAGAGGCCGTTGAGTGGACGTGCAGATCGATACCGGTATGCGGGTCAGATGCCAAGGGCTTTTTCAAAAGCCTCCTCTTTGGTCTTGCAATCGATACACTGGGTGGTGACCGGTCTTGCTTTGAGCCGCTCTATGGAAATGTCTTCACCACATTTATCGCAGATACCAAAGGTGCCGCTTTCGATTCGATCAAGCGCCTTTTTCACTTTCTTGATCAGCTTGTGTTCGCGATCGCGAATGCGCAGCATGAAGTTGCGATCCGATTCCAGCGCCGCCCGATCCGTGGGGTCCGGAAACGTCTCTTTCTGTTCCGTCATGCCCGAAACGGTCTCGCCGGCATGACTCAGTAGTTCCTGCAGCCGCTCGTGAAGGAGCTCTTTAAAAAATTTTCGGTCTTTTTTGTTCATCGCTCAATCCCGCAAAGGTGAAGGTTGCTATGGTTCACAAAAAAAGAAAACTAACACAAGGAAATGGGCATGTAAAGTGCTATTGTGCCATCGCTGCCGATCCAATCGGTCTAAATTTAATCTAATATTCAAGTAGTTGACGGTGTCCAGGGCACCACTGCCGCACGGATCGATGCTTGTTTTCGATCATTCTGAATGATTGGAGCGATCTTTTTCTTGAGTCCTGGCGACAAATCTCTTAAGTAAATGATAAATTAAGCGACTGAACCGCGATCGCGCACGCATTCCCCGTCGCTTGCGGCCGGCAATAGGTGCGGACGGGAGATCGGTATTCATTCTTAGGGGATCAGTCCGCGCGGCTTGTCGAAGCGAAGCGCGGACCCCTCTCACCGGGGGCGCAGGGAGGGTTCAATGTTGACGACGATAACCGACAATCAAGGAGAGCGCTGAATGACCGGGTCAAACCATACCTATGAAACCGATTATCGGACCGTAACCATCAAAACCATCGATGGTTCGACGGTTCAGGGAAAAGTGAACATTTCCCCCAATCAACGGGTCTCCGACCTGCTGACATTGCAGAAGGGACCTTTTCTGGTGGTTGTGGATACCAGCTACATGGACTGCAGCGGTAAAACCCTGTTCATCAACAAGGCCCATATCGTTTGGATTGAACCCGAAGATTGACGACCGCTGTACTAAAAGACGGCAACCCCGCCACCCATCGGCAAGGTTGCCGTCTCTTTCCAATAACGGCCGTTGGCTTTCATGCCAGCTCCGAGATCAGCGTTTCGAGCGATTTCAGGTTGCTGACTGCAAAGGCCTTGTGGTTGTAGTCCTGCGGAACAATTTTTCTCAGCAGGCCCGTCAGGACCCTTCCCGGACCCACTTCCACGAATACCTCCACGTTTTCAGACAGCAGGCGGCGGATTGAATCGTACCACCGCACCGGACTGCACAACTGCATGGCCATGAGCTGCTGGATCGCTTGACCGTCCTCACAGCGGTCGGCGGTAACGTTGTGGATGACGCTGTTTGTCGGTGCGTTGAATGAAAAAGCGCCCAGGTAAGCAATGAATTCATCCTCGGCACCCTTGATCAAATCGCTGTGCCAGGCTCCGCTCACCTTTAGGGGAATCGCCTTGGCACCCTGTGATTTAGCCGCTTCCGAGACGGCTGCCACCGCTTCAGGCGAACCGGTGACAACGATCTGTTGTTCCGCATTGTGATTGGCTACGGAAAGTACCCCGGTGTCACGGCCGGCTTGCACCAGCGTGTCCACGGTCTGGATGTCCAACCCAATGATGGCGCTCATGGCTCCTTTGTGTTTCACCGATTCCCGGTGCATCAATTCGCCCCGCTTGTACACCAGTCGAAGGGTGTCGGCCATTGAAACCACCCCTGCGGAAGCCAGCGCACTGTATTCACCAAGACTGTGGCCGGCAGAAAAACCGCATGTGATCCCGGCACGCTGAATGGCCTCCAGGCAAGCCAGATTAACGGCCGTAACGGCCGGTTGAAGGTTAACGGTTTCCGTCAAGGTTTCCATCGGGCCTTTAAAACAGTACTGGGAAACAGGAGCGCCGGCAATTTCATCGGCGGTGTCGAAGATCTCCCTGACAAAGTCGTATTCCTGGTACAGGTCATGCCCCATGCCGACCGTTTGGGAGCCCTGCCCGGGAAATAAGAAAGCGATTGTTTTCAATGATTTTCCTCCAGATTGAAAAGTTTGCGTGTCAGGTCCAAAGCGACGGATTTGTTGCCGCGACACCCATTTTTTTTCAAATAATCCGTGGGTTCGTGGAGAATCTTATTCACCAGGGCGCCGGTCATGCGTTCAATGGTCCGTTTGTCGGATTCGGAGAGATGGTTCAGCGAGGTCAAGGTCTTTTCCAATTCCTGTCTGGCCACGGCTTCCACTTTGCCCCGCAGAGAAATGATGGTTGGCACCACCTCGAGGGTGTCAACCCATTTGCGAAAGCCAATCACCGCCTCATCGATGATCCGTTGGGCCTTTACCGCCTCCCGGTTGCGGTCTTCGATGTTGTCGTCCACGATACCCTTAAGGTCGTCGATATCGTAAACATAGGCGTTGCTGATGCGGTTGATGTCCGGATCGATGTCTCTGGGTACGGCGATGTCAATGAAAAACAGGCTGCGGTTGCGGCGGCTTTTCATGGCGGTTTTTATCTGATTTTTGCGCAGCACGTATTCGCTGGCACCGGTGGAACTGATGACGATGTCCACATCATTGATGCAGTCGATAATTTCCTCGAATTTAATCGCTTTCCCCCTGAAGCGGGTGGCCAGTTCGACGCCCCTGGAAAAGGTTCGGTTGGCCACGGTAATGGTGCCGGCCCGGTTGCGGATCAGATGTTCGACGGCCAGTTCGGCCATTTCTCCGGCGCCGATCAGCATGACGCGCCGGCCTTCAAGGTCGCCGAAGATCTTTTTCCCCAGTTCGATGGCGGCGTAGCTGATGCTGACGGCGTGGTCGCCGATCCCGGTTTCCGTGCGTACTTTTTTGGCCACGAAGAAGGTGCGGTGGAGCAGTTTGTTGAGGATCACACCGGAGGTTTTCTCCACTGTGGCCTTGCGGTAGGCCTCTTTCATCTGCCCGAGGATCTGGGGTTCGCCCACCACCATGGAATCTAAACTGGCGGCAACCTGCAGGGTGTGACGGACGGCGTCGTCGCCGTCATACCGATAGAGGGAGCTTTCAAACTGGGAAAGGGGCACTTTCTTGAATTCGGCGATAAACTGTTTGGCAATGCTGACCGCCGCGTCGCGCTGGTCGACGGCCATGAGCAGTTCGATCCGATTGCAGGTGGAAAAAAGAACCGACTCAGCGATGGTCGGGTTGTCCCGTAGCATCGCCAGGGCGCGTTCAGTTTCATCGGCCGTAAATGCAATGCACTCCCGAACGTCGACCGAGGCGGTTTTATGATTCAATCCAAGCAGTACAATATCGCGCATAATAGAAGATCACAGTCGATCCGTGTCCTGCCGTACCTGCGGCAGGGGGGACCGGGTTTATATCCTTATATGGATCTACATGGCCGTAAAGCTTCCGTGGTGGCCCTGCAGCAGAAAATTGACGCCGAAAAAAGTGAAAAGGATGACGCCAAAACCGATGATGGCCATGATTGCCGCCCGTCTTCCCCGCCACCCGACAGTCAGCCGCTCATGGAGCAGTGCCGCGTAAAACAGCCATGTGATGGCGGACCAGACCTCCTTGGGGTCCCAGCTCCAGAACCTCCCCCAGATGGCTTTGGCGTAGATGACACCGGTGATCAAACCGATGGTGACCATTGAAAAACCCACGACGATGCTGGCATAACCGGTGGTATCCAGCAGGTCCAGTGATGGCAGGCGGCTGAAGAAAAACCCGCGGGTCTTCCTTTTGATGGCATTTTCCTGGAGCAGGTACAGCATGCCCAGGCCGCAGGCCAGAGCAAAGGCCGCATTGCCCATGAAGATGGTGATGATATGGGCGGCCAACCACCAGCTTTTCAGCAGTTGAGGATTCTCGGACACCGGCCTGGGCATCTGGTAAGCGGCGATCATCACCAGGGTGACCAGCGGTGCGGCATAAATACCCAGTACTTTAAGCTTGTACCTGAGGGAAAAGGCAAGAAAGACCGCCGCGATCGCCCAGCCGGTGAACGACAGGGTTTCATGGAGGTTGTTGACCGGAAAATGGCCCGACCGAAGGCCGCAGGCGACCAGGGACACCGTGTGCAGGGCAAACCCGGCGGCCATCAGGCCGAAGGCAGTCCGCTGCAGAAACGGTTTCTGAAAAAAGAGATAGCCGAAATAGCAGGCACAGCTGAACATGTAGATGATGGTGGCGATGACGAAAACGGGCTCCATGTCACTCCTGGGGCTGCTGGTTGGATGGCATTAGCTGGTGGTAACGGTAACCGGGGCCCAGAACGCTTTCCAGCAATTGGTCGATCTGATCTACCTTTTGGGCCTTTACCAAGGCAAGCAGGTCACCGTGGATCAGCTGTTCGAAAAGGGGTTTGTGCACTTCCGGTTCGTGGGCGTCGGCCAGCAGTTTGCTGCGGATCGCGCCCATCAGCTCCAGCACCAGGCCATATTCGGGGCCGAACTGGGTTTCAAGGCGTTTCCGGATATGTTTGGCAAAGGCGGGGCTTTTGCCGGCCGTGGAGATAGCGATGACAAAATTGCCGCGACGCACAATGGCCGGGAGGATGAAATTGCAGATTTCCGGCCGGTCGGCAATGTTGCACAGCAGGTTCAGGCGCTCCGCGTCAGCGTTGATCTGCCGGTTCAGTGTTTCGCTATCGGTGGCGCCGATTACCAGAAACATGCCCTCCACATCCGACGCGCGATAGGGGCGCTGTTTCAGTACGATGGCCTTTTCAGCGGCCAGTTGCCTGACCGCCGGAGAGACTTTCGGGCTGACCACGGTTACCACGGCACCGCATTGATTCAAGGTGTCCACCTTGCGGGCACCCACCCGCCCGCCACCCACCACCAAGCATCGTCGGCCTTTAATGTCAAGATTTACCGGATAGTATCGCATCTCTACCATTTCAAGGTTGCCGGGTTCGAAAAAAACCGATATCAGCCTTACGCTTCATCCGTCACCGCTGTGGTATAATCCTGTCTACTCCTCATTCCCCAATAGCCGCAAGCCCTGATTTCGGATGTGAAACGAACCCGGAAGAAACCATATCATGCAGGATCACTCAAAGATCGAGGGTCATCAAGTCCCGCGCCAGTAAAACCAAACCACTATAGGTGCTCCGGCACTGATTTTCAATATCGGCGTCCTCGCATGCCGGATAAAAATGAGTCAGTACCAAACGCCTGACACCAGCGGCCTGGGCGATTGACCCTGCTAGTGCGGGGGTTAAATGGCCGTCGATTTTTTTGTCGTCGGGAAATGCCGATTCACAGATCATCAGGTCGGCCTTGGCGGCGATAGCCGTCAGACCGTCGCAGACATCGCTATCGCCGGAATAGACCAGTGTTTTTCCCTCGGCATCGACAATGCGATAGGCCAAGCTTTCCGGTCGGTGGGCCACAGGCATGGAAGAAACCGTAAAGGATGAGAACGAGCGGCGATCCGCCTGTTGCGTATCGAGTTCAACGATGGTGAACATGTCGGGTGGCAGCACAATCCAGTTTCCGTAAACCGTTTTCAGTCGTTCGAAAAAGGTCCGGAACCCCTGTCCCGCCACAATGGTCAGGGGCTGTTTCTGGGATGATGGCGCCGGGTACTTCAAGGCGAACAGGAAGGATGCCAGTTCGCCGATGTGGTCCGGGTGAAAATGGCTGAGAAACAGGTAGGAAATGTCGAAGATGGCGACATCGACTTCCAGCAGGCGACGCATGATCCCCGGGCCACAGTCGAAAAGCAGGTTTTCCCCGCTGGTTCGCATCAGAAAGGAGCAGGGGCTGCGCGTCAGCGACGGCACACAGGTTCCGGATCCAAGAATAGTGATTTGGCTTTGCAAGACAGGTAGCCTCCTCGATGAAGTTGGGCGTCCGGCATCCATGTTAGGATGAACCCGATAAGAATTCAACCGCAAGAAAAGATTTCATCGCCGTTGAACGGTGGGTTGGCGTGGGAAAATGGAGCCGGCAGCTGCTGTCCGAAAACGCTTTTCGCACCGGGTGTTTTTTATTTCTTGACGCATTCGGCTGCAATGACCGCACAATCATGATGCTTGACATGGATGAATGGTATTTGTTATTTCAGCCGCTATTCGAAAACTGTTTTGAATCTATTAAATCTGACCAGCGCAACGAATCTGTTTCGGTCTCGCTGGCGGCGCCCGATCCTCTTTTCCATCGAATAAGACGTTATGTTTCATTTTTTTGATAAACCCCGTCCGGCCAGATACGCTCCGGCGGATGAATAAGACGACTGATGACTAAACACGGACACTCCGTTTGTTCGACTATAAAAAAAACAGGGACTGGGCAGAAAATCTGACCATCGTCATGCAGCTGGGACTGACCATGGCCGGCTGCATCGTTTTTTGTTTTTTTGTGGGGCACTATCTGGATAAATGGCTGGAACTCAAGGGAGTGTTCACCACGGTTTTCCTCCTTCTCGGCATTGCCGGCGGCGCCAACGTCTGCTATCGACAGATACTGGAAATCACAGAACCGAAAGACAAGGCAGGTCCTGATGGAAACGGACACAACGGTTCTTGACCTACAAAAAAAATACGGTTCGCGGGCCTTGGTACTGGCCATTGGTGCCGGTCTCCTTTTTCTGGCCGTGGGCCAAAAAGAGGTTTGCCGCGGATTGGTTCTTGGCGGGGTATTCAGCGCCGTCAATTTTGCGCTGATGGGCCAGGCGTTGCGCTACCGTCTCAGCGACAATCGCAAGGCGGCCGCCCGGCGATCTCTCCTTTCCCTGCTGCTGCGTTATGCCTTGTTGGCGATACCGCTCGTCTTGGCCGTGCAGTCCGACCGGTTTAATTTTCCAGCCACGGCAGTAGGTCTATTCATGGTTCAGCTGGTGATCATGATCGAACATGGTTCCCGGTTGATTGTCGGTGCTGTCAAACACTGAACCAAGGGCGACGATACATGGGAGAACTCGGAAGAATTCATCAATTGATCATACCGGTTTTCGGCTATTCGATGACTTTCAACCTCGAGGTCATTCTCATGACCTGGATCGCATTTTTAGTGATCATTGCGCTGGGTTTATTAACGGCGCACAAACGGGGCATGGTGCCGGCATCCATGCAGGTATTCGGGGAACTGCTGGTCTCCAATCTCTACAAATTGACCGAAGACGCCCTGGACAAGGAGATGGCCAAAAAGTACGGGCCCTTGATCTGTGCGCTGTTCTTGTTTCTGCTGGTTTCCAATTGGCTGGGGATCGTTCCTCACCTGGATGAGCCCACCAAGGACCTCAATACGCCCTTGAGTCTCGGCCTGATGGGTTTTGTCATCGCCCATGTCGCGGGGATACGGAAAAAAGGGTTTAAAAATTATGCCAGCGAGTATTTTCAGCCGATTTTTTTTATGGCGCCGTTGAATATCATCGGCGAGTTCGCCAAGATCGTATCCATATCCTTCCGTCTGTTCGGCAATATCATGGGCGGGTCGATCATCATTCTTGTGGTTTCCTATCTGACATACAGCATCTTGCTGCCGCCTTTTCTTTACGCCTTTTTCGGCATGTTCGTAGGTACCATTCAGGCGTTCGTTTTCACAATGTTAACGGTTGTATACATCTCAGTCCAGGTGAAATAGATGATGGATCTCGATGTTCAGGCCTGGGTTAAGGTTGCCGCGTTTGCCGGCGGGGGTATTGCCATGGGGTTGGGTGCGGTCGGCGCTGCCATCGGCGAAGGGTATACCGCTGCCCAGGCCAATCTGGCCGTTTCCAGGAATCCGAAGATTTCCGGGGATATCTTCAAAAACATGCTGGTGGGGCAGGCGGTGGCCGAATCGGCCTCTATTTTTGCCTTGGTGGTCGCTATCCTGCTTCTGTTCATGGACAAGGGGAATCCAACGATGCTCAAGGCGGCTGCCCTGTTCGGTGCCGGCGTCAGTATGGGATTCGGGGCTATCGGTTCGGGTGTCGGGTCCGGGTTTCCCGGTGGCCAGGCCTGCCTGGGAATCTCCCGCCAGCCGGCAGCATCCAGCAAGCTTACCACCAACATGCTCATCGGATCCGCCGTTTGCCAGACCCCGGCGATCTTCTCCATGGTTGTGGCACTGATGCTTCTGTTCATGGATTTTTCCACTGCACCCCTTCACCCCACATGGGCTGCGCTGGTGGGAGCCGGTCTGAGCACGGGACTGGCCGCCATCGGTTCGGGATACGGCGGCGGCATGGCTGCCGGGGCCAGCTGCGAAGGCGTTGCCCGTCAGCCGGAGGCGGTGGGGAACGTCACGACCGTTATGCTGGTGGGCCAGGCCGTGGCCCAGACGCCGTCCATTTTCGGATTGCTGGTGAGTTTTATCCTGATGTTTAAAACCTTTCCCGAGTCCATGCAGATACAGGCGGCCATGGCACTGTTGAGCGCAGGTCTTTGCACCGGCCTTGGCGGCATTGGACCGGGTGTGGGCAACGGCATGGCGGCGGAGGGCGCCGTTCGCTGGGTGGCCCGCAACGTCAACCATGCGGCGGATCTCATGCGGACCATGCTGGTGGGCCAGGCGGTCTCCCAGTCCACGGCAATCTACGCGATGGTGGTCAGCCTGGTGTTGATCTTTGTCCTGTAGCTTTATGATTTCAGCGATGCTCTGGTCGCTGAACTTCCAGATATTCAACGACACGATGATAAAACGGTAACGGAGGAGGCGTATCATGGCTATCGAAGGTGTAGACATTGTCAAAGCGGCAGCATTTCTGGGTGCAGGTATTTCCATGGGGCTGGGCGCCATCGGCCCCGGCGTGGGTGAAGGAATGGTGGCAGCCAAAGCGTGCGAGGCCATCGGTAAGAACCCCAAGGAAGCGGGACTGCTGACCCGAACCATGCTGGTGGGCCAGGCGGTTTCCGAATCAACCGGTATCTACTCCCTGGTTATTGCTCTGTTGCTGCTGTTTGTGGTTTAGCGGACCCCCAACGACGCCGGCCATTTCGGATCCGTCTCAACCTGCCGCCAGGCATTGAAACCATCTAGCGGCAATTATTCTACAAAGAGCGTCCACCATGGAAATTATTGCGACCAACGCGCTGATTAGTATCAACGAGACCGTTATCGTCCAACTGGTCTCCTTCCTGATCTTTCTCTATGTCATGAACCGGATCATGTTCCGCCCACTGCTCAGCACTATTTCCCAGCGGAAGGAGCTCATTGCCGATTTCCAGAAAGACATCATTTCAGGGCAAGAAGACCTGGTCCGGCTGGGAAAAGAACTCGATCGCGAGCAGGCCAGAGTCATCCAAGAGGCCCACAAGGTCGTTCTTTCCCTTGAAACCGAAGGGGATAAGCGGGCCGCGGATATTTTGGAAGAGGTCCGGCAACAGATTTCAGACTTGAGACATGAAACCGAGGCCCGGGTGAAAGATCAGGTACGTCAGGCACGCACGGAGTTGGCCGGGGAGGTGGAGGCCGTTACCCTGACAATCATGGAAAAAGTGCTTCATCGGAGGCTGCAATCATGAGGTTGACTGAAAGAGCCGGTGCGCTGTGCGTCACGATCCTGTTTGCGGGGTTGTTTATGGTGGCGCTGCCCGAAGCGGCCCAGGCCGCAGACCCCCAATGGAGACCCACCTACGACTTGGCCATGCGCTGGGTCAACTTTATCATCCTCGTTGCCGTGATTGTAAAATATGCCAAAGAACCCATAAAAGATTTTTTAAAACTGCAAAAAAGCGATATCACGTCCGAAATCGGTGAACTGGAAACCGAGAAAGCCAGGATCATCAGTCAAATCAAGGCAGTAAAGAAAAAAGGGGCTGAAAGCCGGACCCATTTTAAGGAACTGAAAGATCGATTGATTGCCCAGGGAGAGACACGCAAACAGCAGATCGTGGAACAGGCCAGGCAACAAAGTAAAATCATGCTTGAAGAGACCCGGCGCAAGATGGAGAACCGGATCACCCAGGCCAGGGCCGGGTTAAAACTGGAGCTGCTGGATATGGCCATCGATCAGGCAATGGCAAAACTGCCTGACATCATGACCGCGAAAGACGCTCAGCACTTGTTGGATGACTACATGAGCGGTCTTCACGATTGAACAAAAGCACGTCGCGTCCACACAACTAGCCTTTCATACGATTTAACCGATCTTGTTTTGCGGCTTGACAGCGCCACCATTTTTCATTAGGGAACCCTCGGTTCTTATTTCGTCAAACCAACCTCTATCAATAGCCGTTTTAGGATATAACGGGCAGGACGGGACCTCTATCATGGATAAAAATTCCTCCATTGAAACCTTTATCAAGGATCAGATCGAAAAGTGGAAAAAACAGACCCAAACCCATATTCCGGTAATCACCATTTCTTCGGAACCGGGTAGCGGGGGGCGGGTCATCGCCCGGGGGCTGGCCAAACGGCTCGGCATCGATCTGTTTGACCGGGACATCGTCAAGGAAATTGCTGAAAGTGCCCACATCAGTGGGGCCGTGATCGAAACCATGGAAAAAGACCGACTCTCCGGGATCAAGGATTTTATTGCTTCCCTGGTGAACGACCGTTATCTGTGGCCGGGGGTTTACCTGGATCACCTGATGAAAGTGGTCGCCGCGATCGCCAGCCACGGCAATGCCATCATCGTCGGTCGGGGTGCCAACTTTCTGATTCCGCCGGAAGACCGCTTGAGTGTTCGCGTTATTGCGCCTTTGGAGGTCCGGGTGAAGAATGTGGCCAAGGAGTTCGGCGTTACCCGGGAAGAAGCCAAGCGGCGGGTGATCAACCGGGAAAACCGGCGATCTGCCTTTATCCGCCAATCCTTCAATGCCGACGTCGCCGATCCTCGTAACTATGATTTGGTGGTCAACACCCAGAAACTGGACATCGACGCATGTTTGGGGGCGGTGATCGGCATGGTGGTCGGCAGCAAGGATGTGTTGGCAAAAAAGCCGGCTGCGGTAAAGCCTAAAAAGAAGTGATGCTTGCGGTCACCCGGCCGTTTGTTGATGAACTGAAAAAGCCGCCCCGATGGCATCAGACCGTCGGGGCGGCTTTTTTATTGCAGCGCTTTTGTCTGGTCTCATTGTTCGCTTTAGTCGGGATAGACCCCTGCGCAGCACAGATTCCCGCCTCATTTATGAATGCGATTCATCAAGAACACCGCCCTCAACAATTTGACTGATTCGTAATATTCTGAATTTATATAAAAAACCATTTACCTGTTTGACATTGGGCCGCGAGTGATTTAAAAGGATCCTTTTTCAGGGGGAGCAGCTGCAAGAAGCCGCTGTATTCACCCAATTAAAAATGGTTTGCTAAAACGGCGCATCGATCACCAATGGGGTCGATGTACCTTTATGATGTTCATACATCCGATTCGTAAAAAGGATTCAAGATGGAAGGAGCCCTGCTTCCGATTGTTGTTTTTCTGGCGGTCTATGTCGCGCTGAGCTTCGAACTGGTCAACAAGGCCGTGGCCGCGCTGCTTGG
>NZ_JBUOIV010000086.1:0-14300 GCF_055467485.1 Desulfosarcina sp.
TTCCGGCTCCTATTTTGTCAAAGATCAGGGGCCTTAACTGGCATAGTCATAAAATGACTTTTTCAAGATCGACTAATTAAGTTGAAAAGGCAGACTGATCAGAGCAGCGACCGGGTTGGCCAGTTTTTTTGCCAGATCTTCAGCACTCTCTTGAGCGTATGCCGGTAGGCCAAGCATTGTGATTAAAGCAAGTGCAACTACCAAGATCTCCTTCATTTTTTTCCTTTTTTTGTAATCGAAGCACATTTTTATTTTAAATAAACAGCCTCAAACCGCAAAAGCAGTTGGTTGTCGCTACCGAACAAGGACAATTCTTCTCCGCTGATTTCAAATCGATCCGTTTCCTTCAGCGCTGAAAGAAAACGCTGCTCCTGCTCCATGCCGTCCATACACGCCATTGATGTCGAGGCCATTTGTGAGAATTTCATCTGGCTTTCTTCTATCGTATAGCCGCCCGTAAAGCGGTTGCACCCGGAAAACCCCCTTATGCGATCTTCCTCACCGATCAACACCATGTGAAGTTCCCTCTCCCCGGCACCGAGGGCTGCCGGTTTTCCATTGAGCTCGGCAAGTTTCCAATAGGTGTTTGTCAAATTTGCGTCGGGTTTTGGCGATGGGGCCGTGTCATTATTTTTGGACCTGGGAACCATGGATACCAGAATTTTCACAGGAGTTCCTGGTTCTTGATCAAAGGCGGATATCTGTTCGGCACTTGTAAACATCAGCTGCTCGTTGACCTCGATGCGAGCCCGTATGGCATACCGACCCCTTTCGTGTATCCTCCCAGGATCGTATTCAAGTGTGAAATCCCAAGGGGGGCCGCCTTGTGGTGTAAAACTTGTTTCGGCGATCTTTTCGGCCTTGACGTCCATTTTGGCAACATCTTCCAGGATGACGTGAACCACTGCACTTGGCGGCAGCATGATTCGTTCGCGGTACCATACACTGCCTTCGATCTTTCTCATGCTGGTTACTCCTTGATTTTGGCTGTTGGCAGTTCCCCAAAATAAGAACACCATAAAAAGCAACCAAAATATGACCCGCTGCGTGCGATTTGATATATGATTCATTGTTTCAATGCTCCTTGTCAGACCGGAACCCGGCTTTTTCCATGAAATCGTTAAATAATTATTATCGATTATCAAGCAGCTTAGTCTTTAATAGATTCCGTTGTTTTTAAGGAAGTGTGGTGGGCCACAACATATTGTGATTCATTTATTATTCGCTTTTTTTAAGTATATTGAGAATATCAAAACTTCGATCTAAGTACAGATATCATAGTTGGGAATTGTCACGTCAGGTTCTGATTTGCACATGTTACGACTTTCTGCCAGTCATCGCAAACAGCCACCCATTGAGCGGTTGGCCGTCCACCGGTCACCGATGTCTTTAGAAATCGTAACGGGTGTGTTGTCCTGCCGTTTCCAGCACCTTCTCACATTGATCCCCCTCCGCGGTCGCCCGATCGAAAGCAGCTTTTAGCAACAATGATAGCCCACCGGTAGCAACGGCGGCGCCACCGGTAAGCAGCGTGCCTTTTTTGTTCAGTCCAACACTTGGATTGGCCAGCGTGCCTTTGAGTTTGACAAAGGGCGTAACGAACATATCGGCGCTGATACCGACACCCTTTCGCGGCTTCGTGTTGAATTCGATGTTGAGCATCTCGGTTTTCAGATCGATGTCGCCACCGCCGACAATCATCACCTTTTCTCCCTGGGCCAGCATGGCGTCGATATCGGCCAGACCGTCGACGAGATTGACACTGACCACGGTACAATCCCAATTGGAGAATTCTTCATGCTTGGCAAAGGGGTTCAGTGAACTGAACAGCTCCGCGAAAATATCGCCCGAGACCGTCTTTAAGGCAGTGTTCTTTATTTTCCCCGGCCCCTGAGTGAGCAGGAGTCGGCCGTTGGCGGCGGAGGCCAGTTCCCGCGGTGAAGAACCGACAGCCTTTAATTCAAGGCTGACATCGATCGGCGGTACCTCCGTCTGACTGACGTCCTCGGCTTGCAGAATCTTCGGGCGCAAATCATACACGCTCACCAGCGTGTCTAAAGTGGCTTGCCGACCCTGGGTTTTCAGGTCGATTTTTCCTGCGGCATGCCCCTCCTTGGCGGCATCGCACTTGAATTTTGCGTCAACGCGGCCCCCATGAACAGCGGCATCGATCTTGATTTTTTTTAACTCGATGACATCATAAAAAAAATGTTCAATGGCGATCTTTGCATCCGCTTCAACGGTTTGCAGGGGGGCCAGTTGAAAAGGTGCCGCTTTGAATACGTACTGATTTTCCGTTGCACTTTGCTTTTCAGGGAGTTTCTTTGCAGGCCCCGCCGGCTTTGCCTGTTTCGCCTCGTCCCCCGGTTCGGATGTTTCACTGAAGGGCCGCAGATCCAGCAATGTGGAGGTCAGGTGGGCGGTGATCTTTGGTTTATCGCCTTTTTGCATCGTGATGTCGCCATTGATGTCGCTCTTGTCGAAGGTGACCGCCAACTTGGAGACGTCGAACTTTTCAGCCGAGTTTTCAGCCGTTGCCTCGGCCTTGAGGTCGATGTTGGGCAACGTTGCGAGAATCGTGTTCAGGTCGGGGCTCGACAGGGTCAGGGATAACACTGCATCGCCGCCGGTGGTGACGCGGCCTTGGGCAGTGAGACGATTCCGGCCGACGTCAGCCTGGAATTGATGAATCTCTAAATTGTCGTCGTCCGATTGCGTCACCTTGGCTTTCAGCGTTAAGGGCTCAGCGCTCAAGCCGTGCAGGTCAAACAGTTCCCCGAGGCGGGCAAGGGGAGCCACTACGGAGTTGAGGTCCAACTGATTGCCCTCATATGACCCGTCGATGGTGGCGGTGATGCCTTCAACGTTGGCTTCGACGGTCGCCTTATAGACCGACCCATCCATACTGACTGCGGCATCCGCCGTCAGCGGTCCGGTGAGAGGGGCTTCGATCTTGGCCTTCTTCAATGCCTTCTGGATGTCCTTAACGGCAATGTTGAAGGTCCCTTGGAGGCCGGCAAGGGTCGCCAGCCGGCTGGTGGATATCTGGCCGGTCAGGTCGGCATCCCCCAATGAGGCCTGAATCCCCACATCTACCGCACCGTGAGCGGTGACCGATGCTTTGGAGGTGATTTCGCCCTTGAGCGCCATCGGATTGCCCAACAGCTCACCGGATGAGTTGAGGATCAAGTTGCCGGATTCTTCGGACTGCAGGCTTAATGATGAAAGCCGGTGGATCTGATCGGTGCGTTCGGGGGCGCGAATGGTAAGAGTGACATTGCTGAATTCTGCCAAATCGACCATCACCGGCAGGTGAACAATTTCATCATTACCTGGATCGGGCTTCTCCGGCGCTGCTTTTGCTGAGGGATCAGCCCTCCCCATGACCCAATTGCCGAGATTTTGCTCGTTTTGCTCCAGCAGCACGATGACATCGTTCAGCCGCACCCGCCTTACGATCACCGTGTCTGAAAAGAGTGAAAGAAAGCTGATGGCTGCGTCAACATGCTTGACGCTTGCCATGGTCGGTTCGCTTCCCCATGCGGCATTAGCCAGAGAAACATCATTCAGGATCACTTCCGGGTGGGGGAACAGGTTGATGTCGACGCTGCCATTGATCTTAACCTGGCGCCCGATTGCTTCGGTTGTCAAACTTGCGATACGTTCGCGGTAAGGATCCAGATTGACGAAATGGAGTACTGCCGTGGCGGCAATCAGTATTCCGCATACGATCAGGAAGAGAAGGAGAAGAAACTTGACCGAACGTTTCACAATGACCTCCAGGGTCTTGGGTTAAGAATATCACTCCTCTGGATGCAGGAGATTGCGCATGATTTTAAAAATGGTGAAGTTTGCATGATTGGGGCGGGACTCACTCCAGCCGCACTCGTTCAACGATCTCGTCTATCTCGCCGGGCTTGTGCATCGCTTCGATATCCGCGCGAAGCTTATAGGTACCCCGCCAGTTTTCCGCCTTGAACCAAGCAATGGCCTCGCCCAAATCGGACAACACGACCACCTCCTGTGCCGTCAGTGGGGTTCCGAAAAAAATCAGCACAAATGCAGGTGTTAACAGATTGCTACATCTGTTCATTTGATGTCTTCTCATGAATATACCTGCGGGATATTTCGGTCGGGAGGTTTGTTGAAAAGATCGGCTACGATTGATCTGGCATATAATCAGCCACGACCACTATAATCATGGCGCACTGCCCCGGTTGCATCCATCCTCCGATAACAGGATTTACAACTGTCCCTCGACCGGCAGCAGTCTAATAAAACCGGCCTTGAAGCGTTGCCAGAAACTGCTCCCGGGATCCTTGGAATAGCTCACTTCCTGCCCGTCCGCCTCGGTGACCCAGGCCAGGCCGCCGTCATCATCCAGCATGACCCGATAGCTGTTTTCCGACTTAACTCCATCGTCCATGTAGGCGGCGACCTGCTCGGCCAGTGCCGTACTCTCCACGTACAGGCCTGCCTCGGTGTTGATGTCCATAGAGCGCGGATCCAGATTGTAGCTGCCGATGAACACCGCCTCACGGTCGAACACCATGGCTTTGGTGTGCAGGGCGGCTTTGGATTTGCCCGAGATCATCGATTGTTGATCCGGCTTCCTGACGGCACCGGCATCGGGACGCAGTTCGTAGAGTTCCACTCCATTTTCAATCAGTTCGGTACGACGCTTCGAATAGCCGGCGTGGGCGGCCAGGACGTCGTTGGAAACCATCGAGTTGGTCAGCACGCGAACCTCGACACCTCGCTCGTTCAACCGTTTGATAGTTTCAACGCCACCTTCACGGACGACGAAATAGGCCGACTCGATTAGCAACTCATGCTGCAATGTCTCCAGCTTCTTGCCCCAGGCCTTTCCGATGCGACCCGTTTGATTTTCATCATAGATGGCCTCCGGGTCGTCCCAGACGATTTTTCCAGGCGCCCAAATCAAGCTGTCGACAATCGATCTCAACTCGTTCTTGAGCGCACCGACATCCTGGTCCAAAGGATGAGGATAGTCCCCCTCGGTAATTCGTTGGCGCATGGTTGACAGCGCAACCTTCAGGTCATCTTCGGTGTAGGGCTGATCAACCAGGACCTCGATGGGCACCGACCAGTCGCCGTTCCAAAAGATGTCGAAGGCCGTCGAAATTTCCCGCACCACCGGACCGACGGCGGCGATATCCAGGTCCCGGAAGTTGGCCTCGGTGTCAACGCCGAAATAGTGGTTGCCGATGTTGCGGCCGCCGACGATGGCCAACGCGTTGTCCATGACCATGATTTTGTTGTGCATGCGATGGTTCACCCGGTCCAGATCGGTGAGAAAATCGAGCATGGGGGAGCCCCGGTGGGCAAACGGATTGAAGATTCGGATCTCGATGTTGGGGTGGGCATCCATGGACGCGACGACGTTGTCACGACCGGACAGGTTCATGTCGTCCACGAGAATGCGCACGTTGACCCCGCGGTCGGCAGCACGCACCAAACGTTCGGCCAAAATCCTCCCGGTGGCATCCGCCTCCCAGATGTAATACTGGACATCCAGGCTCTTCTCCGCCAGGTCGGTCATCATGATACGCGAAGTGAAGGCCGGACGCGGGTAGCGGATGATGGTAAAACCGGACTGGCCCGGATGTTCCGCCGCCATGCCAGCTATCTGCTTGCCAATCACGGTGCTTTCGTGATCCTGAAAGGCCATCGATCCCCTGCGCACATACTCGGTGGGCACGCTGGCGCAGCCGGCAAGCAGAAGCAGGATAAAAAGAAGCGGCAAGAAGCGTTTAATGGTTCCAGCACAATGTTTGTCTTGGTATACTTGATCTTTGGATTGCTTCAATCGCGGTCGAGAAATCAATGTCGATGCTTTTTGTAAAATGGCTTTCTTGTTCATTTCATTATCTCCAAGCTAATCTGGTAATTCAGACCATTTTTCACCTTTCCAATCTGCTCTTCGAATGCAAATGGTGCCTTGTCATGTTAAAATGATAAGACGATTGAGCCGAGAAGGTTGCCGATATCAAAGATCTCGGTAGCGGAATAAGGGAAAGGCGGAACCTTTTAGATTTTTCCGATCAACACCTATTTCCGACGACGTTCAGGGCAACGGTGCTCGCTTATGCGCTTTGCCCTGCAAATAGGCGTTCATTATCGGGCGCACTTGGCCAATCGGCAGCGATTCGCTGCATTCGGTGCGAATGCGATGCCCCTTTATGCAATTCACCGCGTAAACCGGTTTGCGATATTCAACCCACAGCGTGCAGTCAGCGTGGGCCCAACCGTTGGCCCCCCTTTCACCGTCCCCGCCTTCCGCTGGCATTTAAAAGTTCACCACAACTAAAGCCACTCAATCTTTCCTTGAGAAAACCAACATGCGGCGTTGGAGGTCGCTCAGGTCTTGAAGCTTGAGGTTATACCATTTACTGCCAATCGATGATTATTCATCTACGGCCTTTTTAGCGGAATCGACCGCCTCATCCACTTTCTTGCCGGCCTTTTCCATTGGTCCCTCTTTCTCACAGCCGATGGTTGCCATTGCAACGAATGAACACAGAACGCCTAAAACAAGAATTACCCTCAAATTTTTCATTAGACTTCTCCTTTTGATGTTAATTCTTTGGATAAATCTGATTAAAAAACAACTTTACCGCAGGCTACCCCAGCCAAAAATTAGGTATAGCGTTATGTCTTTCTTTCAAATAGTGCAGCAATGCTTATCAATGCGATTCCTGCCAACACGAAAAATACGGTCGCTGTCATCGTATTGTCCTTTCTTTGATCAGACCCGCTTTTTATCCAGTCAAGCAGAAATAACCGTAATGCTTTCGGAGGCTTTAAATCCTATGGAAAATGATCGATCAGGTCGTCTGCGCTTCTAACAGTAGCGTTTTGCAGACAGAAGTGATTGCGAATGGCTTCGTGAAAAAATAGTCGGCTAATCCATCGTTTAAAAGTTTTCTGCCGATGTCGGCGTCACCACCGGTCATCACGGCGATTATCGCGTGCGGTGAATGATTCCGTATTCGACTGGACAATTCTATGCCGTCTATCCCCGGCATGTAAATGTCGGTCAGAACGATGTCGATCGACTCACTTTTGAATAGTCGCCACCCACCAAGACCGTCTTGCGCTTTGAAAACATTAAAACCGCACCAATTGAATCCCTCGGCAAGCAGTTCTAAAATATTCTCATCGTCGTCGACGATTAAAATCGATTGGGTACGATCGGCGCAGGTTGATTGACTGACCCGCATCGTTCATCACCTCTTTATCCGGATTAATCGCCACATGGTGATGGTTAAAACTGGAAATCTTCTATCGCGGAAATGAAGCTATCTATGAAAATCAAGGGCAGGACAACAAGCAACCAGTATCGATTCAAGTCAGACAACCGGGGCAACCAAGCGATATTTCAAACGATTCGATGAATTAAAATCATAATACTCAAACACCCTCCAGTCAAATTATTTTTATCTGTAAAGATGGGGTTATCGCGGCCAATTCAGCAGATTGTTGAAAAACGTCATGAGCCCAGGCAGGACAAGGGAAAGTTCGACGAAACGGCGCAGTTTATGTTTGCTATAAGAGCATTGCGAGCCGAATTTAGCTCCGTATGGCCAAGTGTAATAGTTTTTCAACGGCCTGTTGGATGCATGGCAAACGCGACGCTCAGCTTACCGCCATTGATTGAAGCTATTTCGCCATTGAATCGATATGCTCAGTCCATCCGTTCAGGCATGCCTTCCAGGCACCCGGTTGGCAGGATGCCTCTCCTTCGCGTTGCAGCGCGAAGACCCGCTCCTTCGGAATGCCGGCTGCGGCATAAGCATCGAAATCCGTAGACGAGTCTCAGTATGCAAACGCTACATTCCAGCCATGCGCGAGGAAGTCTCGCACTATTCGTGTCTTGAAGTAAACTGGGTCCTTACGATCCTCAGCCGTTTCTGTTACATGGACGCTGCCATCCGGAAAACCTTTTTCCTTCGACCAATTGGGTATATCTGCCTGAAAGGGTCTGATACGGGCGCTGAGGTAGATGATCTGGTAACCCTTGTCGGCAAAGATATTCACGGCCTTGGCTGCATCCGTGCGTGCCGTCCACATTTCTATCGGGCGGGGGGGCAGTGTTCCATTAATATCAAACACGACGGCCTGCGTCTGCTGCTGTGTGGGAATGGGGATATCAGCAGGCAATTGCGCACAGCTGCTGCATATTACGACCATCAAGAGAATAGATAGATTACGCATGGGATCCACCTTTTAAAGAATGAGCGCATCAGGCAACGTGTTGGCGCCTAACGCCTATGTTTGCCAGCGGTCTTGTTTGGGTCCCCCATAGTCGTTATCACGCCGGTTATCGACTTTTCTTCAAACTGGTTGAATCGGGTCAATGCAACCGTTACAAATATCTCGAGAGGAAAATGAGCTTCATTACGCCCCACACAATGACGCTTTGTCTTCCTCATGATAGTACAACAACACCTCAATACTGATCCCTCGGAAACATCTTGAAGATCAAATTCATTACCCGTTGCTCTCCACCTCTTGAAGGCTGGGTATGCAGGACCTCATCACTGTTGATCCAATAGGGTTCACCGTCACTGTCAAGCAACACCTGCCACGAATTCTCCGGTGACATGTCCCGTTCCATAATCTCTGTAAAGGCCTCGCCAAGTTCCCGGCTTTGGACAACCACTCCAGCCTCTCTATTGATTGGGTGACTGATACGTAATGGTAATCCCAATAAAACGAACCCTATCAATTCGTGTGCTTTCTTGCCATATTCCGCTAAGCAATAGGAATGTTTGACAATCCCAAGCACCACTACATGTTGTGGCTGCTGATTTTCCAATTCATTGCAGATTACATTGGGAAAAAAATCTATCATAGAAATGTGGCGACTTGAGATGTATTGAGATCATCCTAAGCACGCCACCATTTTAAAAACCTGTGATTCCTGCCCAACCTAAATTGCCAATAGTGTTGTGGGATCCACGAATATCAGTAATGACGCCAATTTTGTAAATGGCGGCCCATTTTCAGATGTGCTGAACCCGAACCCTAAGCATTATATCACCTCGGGTGCCGTCGGGTTTGGCATTGCCCACGTTCTTCAACCGCAGCACCTGGCCGTCGGTAATGCCCTGGGGCACGACGACATTGTAGAGGCGGTTCTGCAAGCCCCTGGGGACGGTGATCAGTTTGCGGGCGCCGACCATGGCCTCGTACTGGGTGATGGTAAGCGTGCCGTAAAGGTTGGCCGCCTCCTCACCCCCGGCAGTTCGGACCACCTGGAAGCGGTGGGACCGCTTCCTTTCGGTGGCGTGGCGCAGCCGGTCGGTAACGCCGGTGGCCGGTATGCGGTCGAACAGCTTGAGGAAGATGACGCCGAAGACGAACCCGCCGATATGGGCCCACCAGGCGATCCCGCCGGCATGCCCGGAACTTCCCGCTGCATTGAAAATCTGCAGGAGCAGCCAGATTCCCAGAAAAAAGAAAGCCGGGATCTCCACGAACCAGGGGATGAAGATGATCGGGACCAGGGTGAGGATGCGTGAACGGGGATAGAGGATGAAATAGGCGCCCATGATGCCGGCGATGGCACCGCTGGCGCCGATGGTGGGAATGTTGGAGTGGGCATTGAACAGCAGTTGCGTCATGCCCGATGCCAGACCGCACAGCAGATAGAAAACGATGTATCGTGCCGGTCCCAGACGGTCTTCCACATTGTCCCCGAAAATGTAAAGGGACCACATGTTCGCGATCAAATGCAGAAATCCGCCGTGAAGGAACATGAAGGTAAACAGAGAAATGATCCGCTGGCCGAGTGAGAAATAGGCCGATACCTGGGGAATGGTGAACTTTGCCGGTACCAGGCCGTACAGGTAGACGAAATGGTCCTGGGCCGGCCCCTGGGCCAATTGCACCAGGAAAAACACCACATTGATGCCGATGATGGTGTTGTTGACCACCGGGACGGTTTTGATCGGCGTGGTGTCGCGAATAGGGATCATGGCGTTATGGATTCAGGGATTGCGGAATTAAGGGGTTGAGGAATTAAAAAGCAAACGGACCATCGGGTGACGGTGAAAAAACCGTTTCTTCAATAATTCTTCAATTCCTCAATCTCTCAATTCGGTTTGATGTTCATACTCAGATCCATGGCCACGGCCGAGTGGGTCAGGGCGCCGATGGAGATGAGATCCACACCGGTTTGGGCCAGTTCCTTCAATCGCCCCCGGGTGACGTTGCCGGAGGCTTCCACCAGCGCTTGTTTGTCGATCAGACGAACGGCCTGGCGGATCTGGCCCAGATCCATATTGTCGAGCATGATGACGTCTGCACCGGCGGCCAGGGCTTCTTTCACTTCTTCCATGGTGGCCGTCTCCACCTCGACTTTTACCAGGTGGGAGACCTGCTGCCGGACGCTTTTTACTGCTTTGGCAATGCCACCGGCCACGGCGATATGATTGTCCTTGATCAATACACCGTCGTACAGGCCCATGCGGTGGTTGTGGGCGCCGCCCACGCGCACCGCGTATTTTTCCAGCACCCGCCAGCCCGGGGTGGTCTTGCGGGTGTCCACCAGTTTCACCGCTGTTCCGGCGACTTCCCCGACAAAGGCGCGCGCCTGGGAGGCAATACCGGACAACCGCTGGAGAAAGTTCAAGGCGGTGCGTTCGCCCTTTAACAGGGTGCCCAGCGTGCCGTCGATCCTTGCCACCGCGCTGCCGGCGGCAATCCGGTCCCCATCCGCGTAAAGGGCGTTGAAATCGATTGGCGGTTCGAGTGCCCTGAAGACCTTTTCGGCCACCTGGAGGCCGGCAACCACCAGATCCTGCTTGGCGACGATCGTACCTTTTCCCCGGGTATGCGGGGTCACCAGGTTGTCGGTGGTGATGTCACCGGGGCCGATGTCTTCTTTCAGGGCCAGTTGGATCAGGTCTTCGATAGAATGCATGGTTCAACGTTTCTGATTTTTGGGTAACTTCACTAAGTAGTCTTTTAATTTTGGACGGTCGATGTTCACAATCCCACAGTCCCTCATTCCATCATTCCCCTGATTCGTTCCAGGGTCGTCTCCAGGGCATGCTGCCTTTCCAGCAGGGCAGCGTGCTTTTGGCGTACGCCGTCGACGACCTCGGATGGCGCTTTTTTAAGGAAATCCTCGTTGCCCAGCTTTTTGTTCATGCCGGACAACTCTTTGGAAAGCTTGCCGATTTCCTTTTCCAGGCGTGCCTGCTCCTGGGCAAAATCAATGATGCCTTCCAGCAGCACATATATCGTGGCCCCGTTTACCAGGACCGTTGCCGCCGCCTTGGGTCTCTTCGTGGCCGTGTCCACGGTGATGCCGTTGAGGCGGGCCAGGTTCGCGATCAGGTCGCGGTTGTCCTCCACCACCGCGGCGGTTTTTGCCTCCTCGGGGTGTACGGTTACGGACAGCGCCGTGGAGGGAGAAATGCCCATCTCGCCGCGCACGTTGCGGATGCCGGTGATGACGGCCACTACCGTTTCCATCTGCGCTTCGGCCGACGGATCGTCACCGGGCTGGATGTGGTCCGGCCAGGCCGCCTGCATGATCGAGCCTTCGGTGCCGGGAAGCGAGTGCCAGATCTCTTCGGTGACAAAGGGGGCAAAGGGGTGAAGCAGGATCAGGGCTTCCTTGAACACATACCACAGGACCGAGAGCGTGGCGGCCTTTTCTTTTTCGCCGGCCTTGTCGTAGAGGGTGGGCTTGATGGCCTCCAGGTACCAGTCACACAACTCATGCCAGACAAACTGGTAGACGGCGCCGGCGGCCTCGTTGAACTTGTAAGCATCCAGCGCTTCCTCGGTCTGCCGCGCCACCCGGTTCAGTCGGGACAGGATCCAGCGGTCCTGCAGGGAGATGTTTTTTTCATCGATGGCCTCAAAGCCCTTTTCCAGGTGCATGAGCGAAAACCGCGCGGCGTTCCATAGCTTGTTGATGAAGTGGCGGTAGCCCTCCACCCGTTTTTCGCTCATCTTCACATCCCGCCCCTGGGCGGCAAAGGCAGCCAGGGTGAAGCGGAAGGCGTCGGTGCCGTATTGGTCGATGACGCTGAGGGGGTCAATGACATTGCCCTTGGATTTGCTCATCTTCTTGCCTTCTTCGTCACGGACCAGAGCGTGCACGTAGACATCATGGAAGGGGATCTCTTTCATGAAGTGGATGCCCATCATCATCATGCGGGCCACCCAGAAAAAGAGGATGTCGAATCCGGTGACCAGCACCGAGGTCGGGTAGTAGTTTTTTAGAAGTTGGGTCTGCTCCGGCCACCCCATGGTGGAAAAGGGCCACAGGGCCGAGCTGAACCAGGTGTCCAGCACGTCGGTTTCCTGTACCAGGTCTAACGAACCGCAATCCGGGCAGACATCGGGTGCGTCCATGGCCACGATCAGTTTGCGGCAGCCCTGGCAGGTCCAGGCCGGGATCTGGTGCCCCCACCAGATCTGTCTCGAAATGCACCAGTCGCGTATATTAACCATCCACTCGTAGTAGGTCTTGGTCCACGATTCGGGGATGATGCGCGTCTTGCCCGTCTCGACGGCCTGGATGGCCTTTTCGGCCAGCGGTTTGGTCTTGACGAACCACTGGCGCGAGAGGTTGGGCTCGACCACGGTCTTGCAGCGGTAGCAGTGGCCCACGCTGTGCCGGTGGGGTTCCACCCGTTCCAGCAGTCCCTCGGCCTCCAGTGCTTCCACCACCGCCTTGCGGCAGGCAAAACGGTCCATGCCTTTGAACCGGCCGGCCGCATCGGTCATGCTGCCGTCGTCGGCGATGACTTTGACGCTGGGCAGGTCGTGTCGCGCGCCGATATCAAAGTCGTTCGGGTCGTGGGCCGGCGTCACCTTCAGGGCGCCGGTGCCGGTGGACAGGTCCACATAAGCGTCGCGGATGATGGGGATCTCACGGTTCATCAGCGGCAGGACAACGGCTTCAGCAGTCAGGTCCGCATAGCGTTCGTCTTCCGGGTGAACGGCCACGGCGGTGTCCCCGAGCATGGTCTCGGGGCGGGTGGTGGCCACGACCACCGAACCGGAGCCGTCGGCATAGGGATAGCGGATGTGGTAGAAGTGGCCGTCCAGGTCCTCGTGCTCCACCTCCAGGTCCGAAAGGGCCGTGTGGCAGCGGCAGCACCAGTTGATGATATAATTTCCCTGGTAGATCAGGCCTTCGTCGTAGAGCTGGACGAACACTTTTCTCACGGCCAGGGAGAGTCCGTCGTCCATGGTGAACCGTTCCCGCTCCCAGTCGCAGGAGGCACCCAGGCGCTTGAGCTGGTTGATGATGGCACTTCCATATTCCTTGCGCCATCCCCAGACGGCCTCGATGAAATTCTCCCGTCCCAGCTGGTGCCGGTCGGTGCCCTCGGCGGCCAGTTTTTTCTCCACCACGTTCTGGGTGGCGATGCCCGCATGGTCGGTTCCGGGCATCCACAGGACGCTGTCACCCTTCAGTCGGCGATAGCGGCACATGATGTCCTGCATGGTGTTGTTCAGAGCGTGTCCCATGTGCAGCACGCCAGTGACGTTGGGTGGTGGGATGACGATGGAATAGGTCTTTTTGGTCGTGTTCTCATCGGCGGCGAACAGTTTTTCCTGCTCCCAGTAGGCGTACCAGCGTTTTTCTACTGCTTCGGGGGAATAACTTTTGTCCAGTAAATCTTGGCTCATGGGCTAAACGCTCCTTATTCAAAACGGCCTGGTCGTTTACTCCAGGCCCATGGAATCCTGCTTGGAAGTGGATGAATCGCTCCCGCGCGTGTGCTTGCGCGTCGATTCGCCGATTGTCAAACAGACGCTAAAAAAATGGAAAAGGGGATTAAGGATAATCCCCGTATAAGGTTGTTGAATGCTGATTGTGGTTGGTCGCCAGGCTATCCGATCATGTCGTCGTCATCCTCCAGGAGCGCATTTTTGATTCTGGCGATTTCTCGCGTCACGGTTTTTTCGATGGTCCGGATCATCAGCTGCTCGATCCGCTCACCGTAGATTTTTTCGATGGTCCGCTCCAGGGCCGCCTCGACCTGCGCCTCGGTCAGTGGGACTCCCTCCGACGGCGACACGGGGACAAACAGCGGAGACGCGGCCGTCTCAGGCGCAGCCGACACGTCTTCCGGTTGGTCGTCAACGTCGCCAATGACCGCTTCATCATCTTCGAAGACCATGAAGTCGCTGTCCGGCCCGGCTGTTTCGGCTGCCTCCTCGGGCGTTTCGACATCGTAGTTATACTGAGCGTCTGTCAATACCGCTTCCGCCCGGCTTTCCAGATCAGTGAATTCGTCGTC
>NZ_JBUOIV010000087.1:0-14111 GCF_055467485.1 Desulfosarcina sp.
GCAGGCTGCTTCCTTGTTTGTAACGAGGGGCAGGATAGACAACACCACCTGGCTTTTTTCAGCCGTGTCGTACCTGGGAAGGCCGTGTTA
This sequence comes from Desulfosarcina sp., assembly GCF_055467485.1. Classification (NCBI taxonomy): domain Bacteria; kingdom Pseudomonadati; phylum Thermodesulfobacteriota; class Desulfobacteria; order Desulfobacterales; family Desulfosarcinaceae; genus Desulfosarcina; species Desulfosarcina sp. The sequence goes on from NZ_JBUOIV010000087.1 coordinate 91, forward strand.
GACCAACGCCGGTAGTTCGGCCGCTTCCACCGCCTCTGCGATCTGGCCCGTGTGAATCAGGGCCGCCGCGCGCTCGATAATGGTCTCCAGCAATTCCTCTTTATCGATTTTATCCAGAAGGCCCAGGGCGGTTTCGTGCAGGGCGCGCAAAGATGCGTTCTGGCGCTGGACGGTTTGGTCGGCAGGATTCGTCGGTATGGCTTTTGCGGATGCTGAACCCTGTTGTGCTGAATTAGACATTGCCACACTTGCCGGTGTTGGGATGCGGTCGTCAGACGACGAGGATTTTGCGGACCGTGTCAACGATCTCCTCAGGGTGATCCAGTACCTGGATGATATCCATGTCCTTGGGAGAAATCAGCGACTGGGCCAGCAACTGGCTGCGGATCCACTCGAGCAGCCCGCCCCAATAATCGCTTCCCACCATGATGATGGGAAAGGGCCGGATCCGACGGGTCTGGACCAGGGTCATCACTTCGAATAGTTCGTCCATGGTGCCGAAGCCGCCGGGCATGACGATGTAGGCGGCGGCATATTTGATGAACATGACCTTGCGGATGAAAAAATACTTGAACTCCATCTGCAGGGTTGCATAGGGGTTGGGTTTTTGCTCGAACGGGAGGCGGATATTCAGACCCACCGATGTACCGCCGGCTTCGGCGGCGCCTTTGTTGGCCGCCTCCATGATCCCACCGCCGCCACCGGTGATCACCCCGAACCCGTTTTTAACGAAAAGGGCGGCGATGGTTTCAGCCTTTTTGTATTGCGCGTCATCGGGTCGGGTTCTGGCGGATCCGAAGATGCTGACCGCGGGACCCAGGTCGTGAAGGCCTTCCACGCCCTCCACAAATTCACCCATGATCTTAAACAGTCGCCAGGATTCTCCCAGCTTCAGATCGTCGATTAAAAACTGCTTTTCCATTCAGCGCCTCGTCCGTAATGTGGTGCCATGCGTTTCCGGATTCGATCCATGCGTGGGCGGCGTCCAGCCGCCGGGTTCAGACCGCTCACCCTTTTCCACGGAAGCCCACCGTTACCCGTTCGCCTTCGACAATCACGGGAATTTTCCGCTGGCCATTGGATAGCACCAGCATTTTTTCCAGTGCGGGGGGATCATCGATTACACTGACGTATTCAACCGATCTGTTCTTCTTGGCGTAGGCCTCACGGGCTGCCGACGTATGGGGTCAAGAGTTTTTGCCGAAGATCGTCACCTTTGCAGTCATGCCCTTCTCCCATGGTTGAATTTTGGTATGGTAGACGGCGGCAGGTTGCAGGTCCTGCCGGAACCGCGATAGCGAGCGCATTCCTCGCCTTGCGGCGGGGTAAGCGAGCGAACCATAAATAGATTTTATCCTTACGGCGAACCCTTCCAGCGGAAAGCCGGGCAACGGGTTCAATTGGGTGGCACTCAACATATCCCCAAGGGTCGGTATTGTCAATGTTTACGCATTGACATCGGTTACGGCGGTTGATAAATAAATTAGGTTTCAATAAAGGGATCCTTCCCTTTTTTTGTTTGTGGAAGATCTGCGTGGCTGGTTTTTCTCAAAGAGGCAAGCCGCCCTCATTTTAGCGGGGTTGTTACCCTGGCCATCGGCTTGCAGGCAGGATTCAGGGACACCATGAAAACGGCCCAATCCAGAACCCTTCGGATCGTCAATGATCTCGGATTGCATGCGAGATCCGCCGCCAAGCTGGCCAAACTGGCCGGAGAGGCCAGCGGGGGGGTGTGGATCATGAAAAACGGCAACACGGCAGACGCCACATCCATGCTGGACATTCTGACCCTTGCCTGCCCTGCGGGTTCGGAGATTGTCGTCAGCATTGACGATGAAGCCGATTTAAATACCCTGGAGCGCATCGCGGAGCTGGTTCGATCCGGGTTTGGAGAATAATCGTTCATGGAAAATCAGGAACACCAGGAAATTATCCTGAAGGGCATCGGCGGATCCCCTGGAATATGCATCGGCAAAGCCTACCTGGTGGATAAAGAAGGTGTGGATGTCGTTAAAAAGTATGTGATTCGTGAAGAATCACGATCTGCCGAAGTGGGGCGATTCAAGACGGCGGTAAAAAAGGCCCGCACCGCGCTGCGCCGCATCATCGACACCGCTCCCGAAGAGCTTCGCCAGCATACCCAGATTTTAGAGACCCACATGCTGCTTCTGGAAGACAAGATGCTCTATGACCGGACGATTGACGTGATCGAGAAGGAGCGTGTCAATGCCGAGTGGGCGCTGAAAAAAGTGGTTTCCCTGGTCAAGCCGATCTTCGAGAACATGTCCGACGACTACCTCAAGCAGCGGGCAGAGGACATCACGCATGTGTCGGACCGTATTATGGAAAACCTGGTCGGTGCGGACCAGGTGGACATCGGGCGTATCGACAAGCGGGTGATCCTGGTGGCCCGGGACTTGTCGCCGGCAGAGACCAGCCAGATCCAGCTGGAGCGGATCAAGGGATTTGTCACCAATCGCGGCGGCCGGGCTTCCCATACCAGCATTATCGCCCGAACACTTGAAATTCCAGCCGTTTTGGGGGTGGGCAACGCCACCTTGATCATTAAAAATGATGACATCATCATCGTGGACGGCGAGAGCGGCATCGTGGTGGTCAACCCCACCGAGCAGACGCTGCTGGAGACCGAGGAGCGCAGGGAGCAATACGAAATTCAGAAAGCGCTGATGGCCAGGAAAAGCCATCTGCCCGCCCGGACCAAGGACGGAGTCCGGATATCAGTTATGGGCAACATCGAACTTCCCGAAGAGGTGGTTTCCGTTCTGGATCACGGCGGCGACGGCATCGGCCTGTACCGGACTGAATTTCAATATCTCAGCCAGCCGGATTTTCCCAGCGAAGAGATGTTGTTTGAAAACTACAAGGACGTGATCGACGTAATGGAGCAGCGGCCGGTGACCATCCGGACCCTTGACATCAATGGCGACAAGGCGGTGAACTACATCCGGGACAGCCACGAACTGAACCCGGCGTTGGGTCTGCGGGCCATCCGCTATTGCCTTCAAAAGCCCGAGATATTCAAAACCCAGTTGCGGGCGATCCTGCGGGCCGCGGCCTTCGGGGACGTTCGCATTCTCGTTCCCATGATTTCAGGGATCGAAGAGGTTGAACAAACCGTCAATCTGCTGGACGAGGCTGCCCAATGCCTGGAACAGCAGGGAGTTGCGTACAAACGGGATGTCCCCTTGGGAATTATGATCGAAGTTCCGTCAGCGGTGGTCACCGCAGACATCCTTGCCGAAAAAGTTGATTTTTTCAGCATCGGCACCAACGACCTGATCCAATACACACTGGCCATCGACCGGGGCAACCGGCACGTGGCCCACCTCCACCAGCCGCTGCATCCGGCCATCCTCCGGATGATCAAACGAACCTGCGATGTAGGCCGGGAAAAAGGCATCAAGACTTATATGTGTGGTGAAATGGCCGGAGAGCCGCTTTATGCCCCCATTTTGCTGGGGCTGGGGGTGGACGAACTGAGCATGAACCCCCAGGCCATCCCCATGGTGAAAAACGCCATCCGGTCCTTTAATACCGGCGATTTGGGCGACTTTATGGCTGCTGTGATGCGCATGACCACCGCTGACGAGGTTCAGGCGCTGGTGGAGCGACACTTCGGCGCCGTCGTGTCGACGATCGAGCCCGAACAACAGGAGCAGTAATCCTTTGGAAAAGAACCCGATTAAAGTGGTGGCGGAAAACCGCAAGGCCCGACACGATTACATCATCGAAGACAAATACGAAGCCGGGATCGTGCTGGCCGGCACCGAGGTCAAATCCCTGCGCATGGGCAAGGCCAACCTCAAGGACTCCTACGCCCGCATCAAGAACGGCGAGGTGTTCGTCTACCAGATGCATATCGGCGCCTATCCCTTTGCCTACTTCGACAACCACGACCCCCTGCGTCCCAGAAAGCTTTTGCTGCACAGCTATGAGATCAAAAAGCTCTATGGTAAGGTCAATGAAAAGGGGTACTCACTCATACCGTTGAGACTCTACTTCAAGGCCGGTAAGGCCAAGCTGAGCCTGGCCCTGGCCAGGGGCAAGCAGAGTCACGACAAGCGTGAAACCATCCGGCGTCGTGACCAGAAGCGGGAGCTGGATCGGGAACGAAAAAATAATCGATGATACCGGAAACAGGCTCATACCCGGCCCCTTTACCCCGGACGATTCAGGCCTCAGATGCAGGGACGGTTGCCAGAACCATGAAGCCAACGCATAACCGATACAAGAAAAAACCGCCGGTGTTTACGGGCCCCCGGGAGCGCCTCAGCCAGATGCTGGTCCGTATGCGTCAGCTGGAGGGCAACCCCCACTATATCGCCCTGGGTATGGCGGTTGGCATTTTCATATCCATCACACCCATCATTCCCCTGCAGACCATCGTCGCCGTTGCCCTGGCCTTCCTGGTTCGGGGAAGCAAATCGGCGGCGGCGCTGGGTACATGGCTGAGCAACCCGCTTACCATCCCTGTGGTTTATTATGCCAATTACAAGCTGGGATGCATGCTGTTGGGATACCAGAAGACACTGGACAGCATCGCCTTTGACTCTTTCTCCCAGCTGATGGAACTGGGGCTGGAGGTCACCTGGGCCATGATTGTCGGCGGTGTGGTCATCGGGGCGGTTCTCGGCGTTGCGGCCTACTTCACTACCTTCCGCGTGTTCATCACCATTCGGCGGCGGGCGCGGCAGGTCGATAGCGACTCAAGGCCGCGGCCATGACATCGCCGCGGGCGCTGCTGACCGCCTGGAACCTCCAGGCCAAGAAGCAGCTGGGGCAGAATTTTCTCAATGACCCCAACGTGGCCCGGGCCATCGTCAACAAAGCCGGTGTCACCGGGGACGATGTCGTGCTGGAGATCGGCCCCGGTCTGGGGGCCATGACCATTCCCGCGGCGGCATCAGCCAGCCGGGTCATTGCCGTGGATAAGGACGGCCGGATCATCGATTTGCTCAGGACCGAGCTGCTGGCCGCCGGCATCGATAATGTCGAGATCCGGGAAGCTGACATTCTGCGGGTAGACATTGACGCGGTCGCTCGTGAGACTGGCCGGCCCCTGGTGGTTTTGGGCAACCTTCCTTATAATATTTCATCCCAGGTCGTCGTCCAATTGATCCACGCCAGAACCCGGATCGACCGCGCGGTACTCATGCTGCAGAAAGAGATGGCCGAGCGCATCTGCGCCGGACCCGGCTCCAAGGACTACGGCCGGCTGTCCGTCATGCTGGGGTATTGCGCGCAGACCAAGGTGTTGATGCAGGTGCGGGCATCCCTTTTTTTTCCTGCTCCCAAGGTGGATTCCACCGTGATCGGTATCCGGTTTGCCAGTCCTGTGCCCTTTCCGGCCGATGACGAAACCCTTCTTATTCGTGTGATCAAGGCGGCTTTCGGCAAACGGCGTAAAACCCTGAGAAACGCGCTGTCCCAGAGTGAACTCAATCTTGAGCCGCCCTCCTGCGAGCGACTTCTGGAAAAGGCTCAGATCGATCCCATGCGGCGGGCGGAGAGTCTTTCCGTGGCGGAATTTGTCCGTTTGAGCAATACCATTGGCATGCATGGACGCGCGCAAGGGACAGACGGATAAACGGCATACGGTAAACACGGTCAAGTGCCCGACTAAAAAAGTCAAGTGACGACATGCTGTCGGTCAGCTTAGATCGATGGGGTCGCAGAAGGTCGCCGTCCAGGCGGTTTTTTTAAATCTTCGATTCAAGGGCCGCTCGCCAACCCCGCCGCACGTGGTGGGATTGGCGAGCGATTTCGCCGTTCAGTTTCTACCAGTCCCACTCGCCGGTTTCATGCTTTTTCTCACCGTCACGTTTTGCCCCTGGCAGGTAATACTGATCGATTGTTCGGTGAATGCCTACCCTCATTTCGGCGATACAGGCTGAGCACCGACAGTATGGACGATGATGGTATCCTGCCGGACAGTCCAGCGCACATTGATGCCGTAGAGCTTCACGCCGAACTCGGTCCGCTTTGAACCCTTGCCTACGTAGGCCGGCCGGGGATCTGCCCTGAGCACCTGGCCGACCAGATCGACGAATTCCGGATAGGTCTTTTCAAGCATCGCGCAGGTCTGTCGGGCTTGAGGCGTAAAGTCAATGGACAGCTTTGACCGTGGGGGATCGGCGGCAAACCCGCCGACCGCCTCCGGGATGATGTCTGCATAGGGCAGGTAGGGCTTGATATCCAGAACGGGGGTTTGATCCAATATGTCGATGCCGGAGAGTTCCAGAATCATTTTCCCATGATCCCGCCGAACGCTTTCCAGAGCCACACTGGACATGCCGATGGGGTTGGGCCGGAATCCGGATCGGGTGGCAAATACGCCGACACGCCTATTCCCGCCCAGCCGCGGCGGCCGCACCGTGGGTTGCCACTTCCCGGCGTCGATTCCGTGGAATACAAAGACGATCCATAGATGAGAAAACGCATCGAGCCCCCTGAAGGCTTCGTTCCGATCAAAGGGCGGTAAGATTTCAAGGGTGGCCCGTGCGGCAGGCACCAGCCCCGGCTGACGCGGAATGCCGAATTTTTCGGTAAAGCAGGAGTGGACAATGCCTATAGGCTGAAAGACGACATTCGTATCCATAAGGGTCTCAATTTTATTTGGGCTGCTGTTGTGCAATCAACGATTTGATCGTGTTGTTAGCATACCCCGCCGCCGATGAACAGGGCGGGGATTTGGAACCAATTTAACCTTGACAGGGCACCGGGCCTCCTTCAGAATTCGGTCCTGCAGCCGATGGCGTCTGCTGTGGCTGCCCTTTTCTCATCGTCCATATATTACGTGGAGGTAAATATGTTTAATCCTGAAAAACTGCTTGGTGGACTCATCCGCAGCAGTACCCGGGGCCGCCGGGGCGGACTCGGTAGCTTGGTTTCAGGTGGCGCCGCTTTAGGGGTCCTGGGTGTCGCCATGGAAGCCGTTGAGCATTATATGAATAAATCACAAGGTGCCGGCGCCTTGCCCCAAACACCCGCGGCTCCGCCGCCTTTGCCAGGTTCCGCACCGCCAGTTCCAACGGTTACGGGAAGGGTTTCGGCCGGCCCGCCGCCGCCGCCCGTGCCGGGAAAATCGGTGTCCATAACACCGCCACCATCGGCCGGCGACCCGGATGCGGTAATTCTGATTCAAGCTATGATTGCTGCCGCCAATGCCGATGGCCTCATCGATCAGGCGGAGCGGAACCATATCCTGAAACGTCTGCAGGCCGTCGATCTCTCAGCGGAGGAGCACGCCTTCGTCGCCAAGGAACTGCTTTCACCGGCGGATCTGGAAACGATCATCCGTCGTGTCGACCGTCCGGAACTGGCCCGGCAGGTCTACACCGTATCCCTGATGGCCATCGAGGTGGACACTGAAAAAGAACGCCGGTACATGAATACCCTGGCCAGCCGGCTGGGGTTGGATGATTCAACCGTTGAACAAATCCAGCGCAGCCTAAAAGGACAATAAGGAGGTCCCCCAAATGACGCAATGGTATCTGAGCTTTGACGGCAATCAAGTGGGCCCCATGGACCCGTCCCAGGCCATCGGTCAGGCGCGGCAGAATCCCAACGGTTTTGCGTGGCGTGACGGGTTTGCCGAGTGGCAGCCCATCGCCAGCATCGCCGAACTCAATCCGGCACCCGGGGTGCCGGTGCCCGCACCGCCGCCGGCATCCGCCCGCCCTGCGGGTGCTGACGAAATCGACTTCAAGGTTTGCGGGGCCGAGATGCAGTTTGTCGAGGTGGAACTGGACCCCGGTGAAAGTGCCGTGGCCGAGGCCGGCGCCATGATGTACAAGGACAGCGCCATCGAGATGCAGACCGTATTCGGGGATGCCTCGGCGTCTTCCGGTGGCGGCGGATTCATGGACAAGCTCATGGGGGCGGGTAAAAGACTGCTTACCGGTGAAAGCCTTTTCATGACCGTGTTCACCCACAGGGGCCAGGGCAAGGGCCATGTGGCCTTCGGCGCCCCTTATCCGGGCAACATCATTCCGGTTCCCCTGCCCAGCGTCAACGGCTGCCTGATATGTCAGAAGGACAGCTTTCTGTGCGCGGCCAAGGGGGTTTCCATCGGCATCCACCTGCAGAAGAAGATCCTCACCGGCCTCTTCGGCGGGGAGGGCTTCATTATGCAGAAACTGGAGGGGGACGGCATGGTTTTCGTTCATGCCGGCGGCACCGTGGTCGACCGTCAGCTCAAGCCCGGCGAGGTGTTGGATGTGGACACCGGATGCATCGTTGCCCTGGAAAAAACAGTGAAATTCGATATTCGCCAGGCGGGCAATATCAAAACGGCCCTGTTCGGTGGCGAGGGACTCTTTTTCGCGACGCTTCACGGGCCTGGCAGGATTTGGCTGCAATCCCTGCCGTTCTCGCGTCTGGCCGGTCGGATGCTCCAGGCTGCTCCCCAGCGGGGCGGCAGCCGGGGCGAAGGATCCCTTTTGGGGTCATTAGGCGGGCTTATAGACGGTGACAACCGATTTTAGCAATTCAGGAATCAGGGAATTGGGGGATTAAGGGATTGGCAAAGCCCAATACCGCCGCTGATACCCAATCCCTCAATTTTCCAATTCCTCAATTCACTTATCCCGCATTTTCAAACGTTTCCACCATCACCCGTTCATACCACCCATTCAGTCGCCACCCTTCCAGAAAACCGTTGTGCCCGCCATAGGGTTGGACAATCAGGCGCGTTGCCGGGCCGGTGTGCAGGTCGTAGAAATCTTCCACAGGAATAATGGGGTCGTCTTCGGCAGTGATAATGGTGGTTGGGGTGGTAATTCCCCGAAGGTCGTTGTTGATGAGCGTGTAACCCTTGAAATAGGATCTGGCGCTGGTATAGGTGCTGTAGCGTGCCAGGAGCCGTTCGGTCATCTCCCGGATATTGTCCACGTGCATGATCGTGGAAAAGTCATAGTGGTCCGGGAACAAACCCTGTTTGGTGGCCAGGGAGCGGCGCCATTTTTTTAGGAAGTATTTCAGGATAAAGCGGCTGTTGTCGATGCGGTCCGTGGCCTTGTCCGGGTCGAGCACGGGGCTGATGCCGATGATCTGCTTCAGGCCGCCGATGGGTTGCGTGGCGCAGCGCCGGGCGATTCGCAGGGCGAAATTACCGCCCAACGAAAATCCGGCCAGAAACACCGGCCTGCCCTTTTCCGCCTCGCTGATCTGGCGCACGGCATCGAACACTTCGTCGAGGAGCACCGCGTAGAAAATGCCGGTATTCAGGTGGTGGCTGGAGCCGTGGTCCCGGAGGTTGAGGCGGAAGACATCAAAACCGCGTCCGAAGAGAAAACGGCCCGTGGTGCGGATATAAGTAGAGTCCGAACTGCCTTCCCAACCGTGCAGCAGGATTGCCAGACCCTTGTTGTGGGGCCGGGGTTGCCGGCTCATGGTCCCCGACAGGCGCACCCCATCGGATGTGGTGAGGATGGTCTCCCGGGCAGCATCGACCATCGGGTTTTTTCCCCAGGCACGCATGCCGGCACTGGCCAGCGCGGTCTGGACGCCGGCCGGCTTGAGCAAAAAGGGCGGATTTAAATTACCGGATTCCATCGTCGGGCGGCTGTCCCTCCTATGTCAGGCCGGCACGGTACGATCATGCACCCAGCTTTTTCAGGGCCTCAGCCATCTGTGCCTCGGTTATTTTTTTCAGCATCCGCAGGGTACATCGGGGACAGCGCGTTCCGGCGAGATCCTCCGTTGTGCGGGTGAGATGGCCGCAATTCATGCACTGCCATGGGTCGCCGGCGCGTTTATCCCTCGCCGTGGCGCTGATCAGTGGTGCCATGCAGCCGTTTACCCATGCCATTGCGCCCAAGCCCAGGATGCCTGACAGCAGGTTTTTTATAAACCCCCTTCGATTCATGGCGTTCTCCATCCCTTCATCGTGGTGTCTTGAAACGGCGCTGTGGCCGGAAAATAAACGTTAATACCAATTTCTCATGCGTCGGTAAAGCCTTGAAATGGGACGGTCCGGGCATTTCTATTGACAGAAACACGATTTGCGGCGTAAAAACATGTGTCGTGTTGGTGGTGGCGTCTTTTCCGGTTGTGACGGACCGTTTTTGCCGAGAAGGGCGGCGGGTTTATATTAAAATTTAAGGAGGAACGTGCATGAAACCCAAGAGCTTCATCCTGTCCAAAGATGAGATTCCCAGAAAATGGTACAATATCCTGGCGGATATCAAGATGAACCCCCCCCTGGGGCCCGACGGACAACCGATAAGCCCCGATATGCTGGCGCCGGTGTTCCCCATGAATCTCATTGAGCAGGAGGTAAGTTCGGATCGCTGGATCGACATTCCCGAGCCGGTTCTGGATGTGCTTTCCATATGGCGGCCGGCGCCCTTGACCCGGGCCACCGCCCTGGAGAAAGCCTTGGGTACGCCGGCGAAAATTTATTACAAAAACGAAGGCATGAGCCCGCCTGGCAGCCACAAACCCAACACGGCCGTGCCGCAGGCATACTACAACAAGGTCTTCGGCATCGAAAAGATCACCACTGAAACCGGCGCCGGCCAGTGGGGCAGCGCACTCTCTTTTGCCTGTGCCCAGTTCGGACTGACCTGCAAGGTGTACATGGTGCGTATCAGCTTCGACCAGAAGCCATACCGCAAGGCCATGATGGAAACCTGGGGCGGCAAGTGCATCGCCTCTCCAAGTAATGAGACCAAGGCCGGCCGCGACGCCCTGGAAAGAGACCCCAACACGCCGGGAAGCCTGGGCATCGCCATTTCAGAAGCCGTTGAAGCGGCGGTGAGCGACACGTCCGGCAAGACCCGCTACTCGCTGGGCAGTGTGCTCAACCATGTGATGCTCCACCAGACGATCATCGGCCTGGAGGCTAAAAAACAGTTCGAGATGGCCGGCGACTATCCAGACATCGTCATCGGCTGCGCCGGTGGCGGCAGCAATTTTGCCGGACTGGCCTTCCCCTTTGTGCTCGACAAAATGAACGGCAAGCAGATCGAGATCTACCCGGTGGAACCCAAGGCCTGCCCGACCATGACGCGTGCGCCATTTGCTTACGACCACGGCGATACCGCCGGCTACACGCCGCTTTTGCCCATGCACAGCCTGGGACACAACTTCGTTCCGGCACCCATCCACGCCGGCGGTTTGCGTTATCACGGCATGGCCCCCACCGTCAGCCAACTGGTCGACGAAGGGCTGCTCACGCCCAAGTCGGTGGGGCAGATGGCCGCATACGAGGCCGGTGTTCTGTGGGCGCGGACTGAGGGTTTCATCCCCGCACCGGAAACATCCAACGCCCTGGCCCAGGTGGTGGAAGAAGCCCGAATCGCCAAAGAAGAGGGTAAGGAGAAGACCATCGTGGTCAACTTCAGCGGACATGGCCTGCTGGATCTGGGTGCCTATGACAAATACTTCTCGGGCGAGCTGTTCGACTACAGCCTGGACGATGCCGAGATCGAGAAATCCACGGAGATTCTTAAAAATTACCCCAAGCCCCAGAACATCAAGAGCACCTGATGGAACCGGAACGTCTTGAACGGCGATGCCCGCGGCTGGGCAGCGACGTGACCTTCGGCTACTGCAAGGTCTGCGGCGAGGAGAAAACGCCCTGCTTCAAGGTGTTCGACTGCTGGTGGGAACGCTTCGACGTGGTGGCCCACATGCAGGACTGCCTGTCACCGCAAGTATTCGCGGCGCTCTCCGCCAGCCGCACCCCGCCTGACAAGGTGGCCAGCCTGGTAGAGTTGATCCGGCAGGCCCAGGCAAGGGGGGCGCAGGACTGACCATCATACTTTCCAACAATTGAACCCGGCAGTGCTTGAATCGCAAGCACTGCCGGGTTCTTTTTGAGTGCTTGTGAATAACGTAAACGGTCTGATCTGGAATTTTGAATAGTTCCTGCGCGCATCAAACTTGATAAAATAGGCTGGAACCCCAACCATCATGACCGGGTACGGGAATGTTCATACGCTTATTTAACCTTTGATCGGTCGTTTGGAAAAGAAATGACCATTTCCGGGCGAATTCCCTGGCTACGCCAGATTGCGGTCATGCCTGAGTAAGAAGTTGTTTCATTCGAATAAACTTATCTTTATCAAGCTTCCATTTAACCGAGCGTCGTGTTTCAAAACACACGTTGAGAGTTCAGCAACGATCATGCCCAATTTTTAACCAAACCGTATCTTGCTGATTTCTATTTGGATGAACGGCATGGATATTGATTGATGGGTATGTTGATGATTTTCTAAGTCGTGATGTGGGGTATTTTTAACCAACATGATAAAAATATCAGGCCAAAGTGTGTACAAATTACTCAGAAATCATACTATTGTTAAAGGTTGGTATTCTGGCGTTTTGCAGAACCATTGACGGACAACCTTTGAAGGAAAACGGATGATGACATCACAACAGCGGCGAACAAAGGCGACACTGACAGCATCTCCGTGGATTATCGTCGGATCAGCGCTGATTCTGATGATCATCGTCGTTGTCCTGGCCGTGCAGAACAACAATCGCGAGAAAGACTATATGTCCCGCATCCTCAAAGAAAAAGGAGCGGCGTTGATCAAGGGTGTGGAAGCCGGGGCCAGAACCGGTATGATGGGAATGATGTGGGGCGGCCAACAAGTCCAGACACTGCTTGAAGAAACGGCCAACCTGCCTGATGTCCTTTATATAACCATCACCAATCAGGATGGCGCGGTACTGGCCAGCAGCAATCAACCATTGATCGGGTCGATTCTCAACAAGCCCCCAACGACAGGCAATGATTATGGTAAATATGCGTGGAGAATCGTCGAGACCGCTGACGGACAACGATCCTTTGAAGTGCATGGGCGCTTCTCTCCCGTTTCCCCTCGTGATCAAAGGATGAACAACCCCATGCATCAGATGATGCGTCGGCGCGGCATGATGATGGGTTCAAGAAATGATTGGTGCTTCCCGTCCGGCAGCAAAGGCGATCAGCAATCCATTTTTGTCGGGTTAGATCCTGGGCCATTCGAGGAGGCCCGACAAGAGGATATTCGCAACACGATTATTCTTTCTGGTGTTCTTTTGATATTGGGACTGGGAGGCTTTGTTTCCCTTTTTTGGATGCAAAGCTATCGATCCGCCAAACGGTCGCTTCAGGACACCAGTGCGATTGCGGATGAGGTGATAACAAGCCTTCCCGTAGGTCTGATTGCCACGGACAACAAAGGAAAGATAGCCTTCTACAACAGTACCGCCGAAAAGATCACAGGGATTGATCTATCCCAAGCCCGAGGTAAAGATCCCGAGACGGTTCTTCCCCACCATTTTTGTGGATTGAAAGAAGCTTTGGATTGCGGTGAAGCCATATCCGAGAAGGAAATGGAATGCGAGTTCACTGAGGATCATGTCGTGCCTGTCAGTGTCAGCGCATCCAAGATAATTAACGAGGCGGGGCAATTTGTCGGTCAAGTCCTGATACTTAGGGATCTGGGTGAAGTTCGACGCCTGCAGGATGAAATCCGCCGACAGGAAAAATTGGCGGCAATCGGAGGATTGGCTGCCGGTGTCGCTCATGAAATCCGCAATCCACTGAGTTCGATCAAAGGCATCGCTTCTTACTTTAAGGGCAAATTTGAGCCCGACAGTCATGATCAAGAGATGGCAGGCGTGATGATTGAGGAAGTGGATCGTCTAAACAGAGTCATTAGTGAATTGCTAGAATTTGCCCGTCCCACGGAATTAAGTTTACAATTGGCGGATATCAATGACCTGCTAAAAAACTCCGTGCGACTGATTCAAAAGGAAGCCTCCGCCAAAGATATACAAATCGATTTAACGTTGTCCGAGGATGTGTTGGCCACCCACATAGATTCTGATCGGCTTTCTCAATGCCTCTTAAATCTCTATATCAACGCGCTGCAGTCCATGGACAAAGGGGGGCAGCTGAGTATCCAATCCGCCATGTCAAAGGATGGCCAGATCAGCATGCAGGTCCACGATACGGGTGTAGGGATCGATCCTGAGCACTTGAACAAAATTTTCGACCCTTA